>NZ_JBICUP010000016.1:58716-135855 GCF_043198215.1 Micromonospora sp. NPDC048830 | reverse complement strand
CGCTGCCGTCTGGTAGTACCGGCACGTCCCGTCGTTGTCGCGGCTGCTTCCCACCCTTCCCCGCACCTCCGGGGTCAGGCTGCCGCCAGCTTCACCGAACTGCTGCGACAGCCCGGCGGAGGGTCCTTGCACCCCTCTCGGAAACACAGCGCCTCACGGCGCACCTGCACGACGTGGAAGTGATCGACGACCAGCACCGCGTGCGGTAACACCTGCCGGATCGCGGACTTGAACACGCTGCACATGTCGATCGCCACTGCGTGGACCTGCTCACGCCAGGCCTGCGGGCGAGCGGTCAGCCAGCCGGTCACCGCCGCCGTGGTGCGGCCTTCGACCTGCGCGAGCAGCCCCTGACCACCGGACAGGTCGCAGAAGCCGACGTGCCACCGATCCGCGGTCGTGGCCCACGAACCGGCTTGCTCGTCCCAGATCCAGTGCGGCTTGCCGCGGCGAACCTCGTCGATGCCGAGCACCGCAACCGGCTCCGGCTCGTCCGGCAACACGGCGCTTGCGTGAGCGGTGAACGCGGCAGCGACGACCGGCCAGGAGATGCCATGGTCCCGGGCGGCCTGCACTATCGTGCGACCAGCGTCGGCGACCGCCGCCCCGGCCGCCTGCCGCAGCCGGCTGGTCAGCCGGGCACGAGCTGGTACTTGGGCGACCTGCTCAGTGAACGACTTACGCGGACAGCCCGGTGTCGGGCAGTACCAGCGACGTTTCCGCCAGCGCAACTTCACCGGCCGGCCGCCGACCGGCAGGTCCCGCGGCCGGGTCATCGTCCACTGCTTCATCCGCGCCGCGCGCTGCCCGCACTGCGGGCAGCATCGTGCCTGCTCACAACCAGTAGACAGGTCCACCACCGGGACACCCGCGGCGTCCAGCTCAACCCGCTCAGCGACCAGGCCGTCCAGGCCCAGCAGCCGGGTCGTATCGTTGACCATGCTCGCAGCTCTTCACTCGTGACCATCCGAACTAGACACTCAGATGATCACCGACGAGCTGCGAGCCCCTCACACCCGGGCCGGATCCAGCCACGCACCCCGCTCAACTTCGAAGAGCCAGTATCCGGCCGATGTCGCAAATGGAAAAAGCTTTCTCATTTCTTACGTAATTTGACTACCCAGACGGCAGAGGTCACTGTGCCTTGGCGCCGTTTGGGGTCGGGCGGTGGGTGGTCGACAGGAGGTCGGGCACGTCGGCCAAGACGTCGTTTAGCAGCCTGATGACCTCGTCAGCCTCGTGCGCCTCGAGGGGCTGCCCGACCCGTCCGCTACGTCGGAGTATCTCGTCCAGGCGGGTAGCAAGAAGGTCGATGTTCGCCTTTTCTCCGGCGGTGACGTACTGTCCGATGACGCTGGCCAGATGCTCGTCGGTCAGATGGGCTGCGGCATGCGCGAGAGGGCTGCGGCGCAGCCGGTCTAGCACCGCGATCCAACGTTGGGTCAGTTGGTCGGTCCGCTGGGCGCGTCGCAGGAGTAACTCGTGCTCGCCTTCCTCCTGGATCCGCTGGAGGTGGATCGCTCGGAGTTGTTCGCGTACCTCCGGGTCGAGACGGATCCTGACTTCGGGCCGGCAGCGTAGTACGACCCCCCGTCTTTCATAAATGCGGTAGCTTCGCGAAAGTTCCCGGTTGAGGCGGTACTCGAGTTCGCCGGCCTGTTGCGGGTGAAAATGTCGTGCCAGCTCAGCACACTGTCTCTCAACATCTCTCCGTGCTAGGTCGGAAAACTGCAATGACCAGGCACCTAGCAGTTCCTCGCTCAGCTTCTCCGCGTGCCAAGTCAGCAGCACCTGGATCTCGAACGTGAAGACGAACCCGCGTGCCGGCACGATAATGGGCTGGGACAGCCGACGGCGTTGGCTGACGCTCTCCAGGGCGGATTGCCGGATCGGCGGTGGCGGACCGGCAAAAAGGCGGCGCGCAGCGAGCCACAGTCGCCTCAGCCATGATATCAGCCCCCGCCGCCAACGGGCGAGGAAATTCGTGGAAGCAATATCGTTGGGGGAGGTCATGGCACTCCTAAGCTCAAGCAGCCGAAGCAGAAGGGGATGGGGCACCGGCTCGTGATAGCCAGTAGGTGAACCTTGGCCGCACGCTCTGGTCGAGGACAAGCTTCCGGAGCAGGGCACGGAAGGCCTCGGCGGTCGGTGGGTACGCCCGGAAGGATCGCAGCCAGTGACCCAGTTGGCGCCAACCGTTCTCTGCAAGGTCGGGGTCCAAGAGGACTAAGCGCCAGAGCGCCGCCATATCTTCCAGGGCTTGGGGCGATGCGCCAGCTAGCGCGAGCAACGGAAACTGACCGGGAAAGGGAAGTTCCGACGTTGTCAACCGACTGAACGCACGACCGGCCGCGACCTCGAGGACGGAATCCCCACTCAGTGCCCATCTTTTGAGTAGGACCAAGATTGGAGCTCGACCGAGATCCACGGCCAGTCGAGTAACCGACCCGGCGACCTCGTGGCCGAGATATCCGTGGGCGTTTCGGGCAACGTGGGTTAGGTCGTGCAGTAATCGGTTGTGATTCGACGTCGGGAAGCCCATGGACCAAGCCTTGGCGGCTGTGTCGCGTTCAAATGCGGCGTCAGACCGGGCAAGTGAAGAAATCTCGCCGCTCACACGGCTGCTGATCCGGTGGATCGCTGATCTGTCGGGAGTCCGCGAGTTGGCAAGGTTGGCCACGGCCACCAGTGCCGCCGCAGCGGCTCGGCGAAGGGCCGGCTTCCGGTCCTTCGCCCAGTTGCCGATCACACTGTTATAGACATGATCGAAGTCGTGGCAGGCGAATCCGGCAGCGGCGACCGCTGCGCAGTGCTTGAAGTCCTCAGCGGGATGAGTGGCCAGCGCGTCTAACCAACCGATGAGCGCCGACCGGCTGTTGTCAAATTCGTTCCAGGCAACGTCCAGAAGTGCCCGAACCATATCTGGCTCGACCTGCGCCATCCGGGTCGCCACGTCAGGTCGGAGCCGATCTGCTACCTCCTCCTCGCCGTCCCAGTCGCCTGCAAGATCGTCACCGAGTAGTCCGGGGAGGCTGTGGACCAGCGCGGGCCGGCCGATGGCGGGATGGGCGAAGAGCCCATCGAGCTTCTCTAGCAAGAGCCCGGCCGCATCCGTCACGTGGGCGATCGGATGGCCGGAAAATACTGCATAGGTGACCCGTAGGGCTCTGCGGTGCTGAAGTTGACGGTGTTGATAGTCGCCGTCGACGGTAGGCATCTCCAAGATGGCGCGTGCACGAACACGTCGCCGTACTTCTCCGGACGGAAGCAGTGCGGCCAGTTCTTCATGGCTTTGCGGAAGTTTGGTCGCGAGCACTTCCGCCTGCTGTGCGCATTCTCGAGGTCGAGCCAACAGCGTCACACCGCGTCGGAGGAGATCGTTTTTAAAGAGCCTCCGAGCGTAGCGGATACCGCAGCGCCCGTCGCAGTGCTCATCGCCATCAACACAGCGGCCATAGAGGTTATAGACGAGGTGCCGACGAAACACAGACATCGGATCAAAACTGCACTTCTGAAACACCTCCGCGTGATGAAGCACGCCGTCCGGCACGTCTAGATCGCGGACCAACACCGCAGTCGCTTCGTGCTGCTCGAAGGTTCGCTCCAACGCTCGGAGTAGTCCAGCAGTGGCGTTGGCGCCGAGTCGGATGATGTAGCCATGCCCCTTCTGCAGCAGATCTGGGTGATCCCGGACTTGCAGAGGATCGCTTGACTCGGGGAGCATGATCTCCCGAACATGTTCCTGGCCGTAGCGAGCGGCGAGTGCAGCGCAGGCAGTCGTCGAGCGCCCGGTGCCAACCGGACCTGCGAGGCCAGCTACCGGGCTTCGACCCAAGCGTTGTGTTAGTTCATCGAAACATGCAGGCTTGACTAACGTGGCCACCTTGAGCTTGATTCGGCGAACGGGATCGGCACTCAGCCTAGCTCGATCGTCCTGGCCGATGTTGATGATGCTGCCGATGATCCGCGCATAGTCGCCATAGACCGCCGGTCCTTCGTTTCGGACGTCGTCGAACCGGAAGCGGTTGCCCTGCCCTGGCATCCATGCTCTGAGCGTCGGATTGGACTGCACGAAGTCGGCAGAGTCGCCAGACTCGTCTCTCTCCGCTGGATCGTCCGGCTGGTCCTCTGCCTCTTCGTCCTCCTCACGGGCCTTCGTATCCCGCAGATCGACGCCCGCTTCGCCCCGGCCATGCTCGGGTTCCCCTGCTGTCGGCGGTTGCTTCGAATCGTCCACCTCCGGCTCAGACCCGGGCATTACGGCGCCGAGCCCAGCATCGGCTGGTGATGGCTCATCAGCGGAGGGACCGTGGGGAGTCACCGTTCTCTCTCCTCGTCCTCGCGCCACACCGCGTGTGAGCCGTAGGCGCGGCCGTGGTCGCCGTACACGGTAGGCCCGTTGTTCGTGACGGTGCCAAAGTTGAACCTGCTACCGCCGGAGGGACCTGCTGTCGGCCGCCTTGTCTTTCCACCACGACGGCGAGGGTCGCCCGGACCATCAGAGACGAGCACGGAGGGACTGCAGTTGACATTTTCGTCTGGCACAAACACCCACGCCTGGTCCACGAAGGACTTTACTTCAACACGTACCCGACGGAAGCGGTCTGGCCGGATACCGCTGTAGGACTGGCAAACGACGTCGCGATGGATGGTGGCTGACACGATTAGCGCCACTGCAGCGTTGGGGAACGAGGCCAATGCCTCTCGCACCGGCTCGGCGTTGACCAGCCGAGCGGCCGTAACGACCGCCTTGCCGGCGAAGCCGTTCTCCGCCGGTACTACCAGCCCCTGATGCAAGGCGACGCGCATCCGGATACGAGCCTGATCCGCGGCTTGCCGATTGTGGTCGCGCAGAACTCGGTCCATGGCTGGCACGAGTTCGGCAACGATCCTCGGCTCCGAGGTCCCAGGCGGGAAGATCGCAAACTCACCGTCCCCGCTCGCCTGGACCGTCCAGCCACTGCGGTCCAGCCCGCAAAGATCTGCAGCGTCTCGCATGACTTTTTGGAAGTTGCTCTGGGCATGGAACTGTCCCATGTCGTCGTTCCTGCTGTAGCTCTCCATGTCCACGAACATGATCAGCCGCCGCTCCGACTGCACTGCCGGTGCCATCTCGCCCTCCTCGTGCCCCGCCTTGCCTGCGAGACATGTCACTTATAGCGACGCACGACCTTGGGAATGCCATCGAAGTACGGGTTTCGGGAATGAGGTTGCCGTCGTCTTTGCGTCAAGCCGTACTTTGAAGGGGCGGGGCGGAGGCGCTGTGGCTTGACTGATGCCATGAGCATCCCTCAGCCCCCGGTGTCATCCGGTACTGCCGACGTGGAACGAGCGTTGGCCACGGCTCGCATGCATCAAGACTCGATCCAGCACGCCGACGCCAAGATCGCGAAGCTCGTTGGTATGTACGGAGCGCTCGCAAGCCTCATCGCCAGTAGTCTGCCCACGCAATCCGAACTGGCAGGCACGCCAGGGCTAGGCTTGGCCCTTGGCCTCACCTGCGTCGTGTTCATCTGCTCGCTGGTCGCCGGTGCCCGACAGCTGGCACTCGGCTTCCGCCCAGTGGTGACCGGACCAAAAGGACCGAACCGTTTCGGCTTCCCCGCCCCTCAATCGTTACCCATCGCGCTAGTCGCTGGCCAGGAGAGCAACGAGGCATGGCAGCTCGTGATGCTGCTAGGGCAGATCGCGTACGGCAAGCATCGTCGGGTGCGGTCGGCGCTTCCGTGGACCTTCGTTGCAGTCGCCTCGGCAACATCGTGGTTGGTCCTTGCTTCCTTCCTGTGACTGGCATGCCGCTGCTCGGATACCTTCTGCCAGCGGACCGCATCGATCAGAATGGTTGCTGTGCCGATGCAACCGCAACCAGGCCAAGCATCGCCACGTCCGACGGCGAACGGGGTGCTGACATGCGACACCACCAGGACCGACCACAAGACTTGTCGTCGTGGCCCCCGGGGTCCCTGCTTAGCTGCCTAACCCCGCCGGTCCGCACCGCGCTCCTCGCCATCGGTACAGCCGTCAGGGTGGAGCCGGGAGACCGCATCCTTCGCGAAGGCGACGAGGGTAGTCATATGGTGTTGCTCTGCCATGCGTTGGCGAAGGTAACCGTCAACATGGCAGATGGGCGTCAAGCCCTTCTAGCAATCAGGGTTTCGGGCGACGTCGTCGGTGAGATCTCGGCGCTAGGTGGCACGCCGCGCACCGCCACGGTCACCAGCTGCGGCGACGGGGTGGTCAACGTTATTCACCGCCGGGATTGGCATCCCTTCTTGCAGGAGCACCCCGAGGCGGCGCTTGCGCTAGCGGGCACCACGGCTGAACGTTTCCGCTGGGCGAACCAGCGAAGGATCGACTTCGCCTCCTACCCGGCGAAGGTCCGATTGGCCAGGGTCTTGGCAGAACTATCGGCTGCACACGGAGAGTCGGTGTCGGCCGGCAGAACTCTTGGCGTAATGCTGACCCAAACGGAGTTGGCAACGTTGAGTGGCGCAGCGGAGCCGACGGTGGAGAAGGCGCTCCGCGAGCTTCGGCAGGCCGGGGTTCTTGAGACGGGATACCGCCAGATCACCATCCGTGATCTGGCGGCTCTGCGGCAGGTCGGGCGTATGCCGAACGTGCGACAAGGGTGGACCAAAGTCAGCTGAAGCGCGGAAGTCCAACCCGCCCGGATTTCGGAACGTCCGAGCGGAGACCGAAGTGCCCCTGTTGAGACGGATTAGGTATGGCTTCTTTCGGCGCTTGACTACCGTGAAGAGCCAGGCGGCACGGGGGCTGACCCGGCTGCGGGAGGTGCTGGCGCCGGGTGGGCACGTGCCCGGCGCGCTGACGAGGGGACGGGCATGAGCGTGGACGAGCTGCGGGCCGGGCTGGCCCGGATCGCCGACGGCGTGGTGCCGGACGAGGACCCGTACGGGCGGCTGCTGCGGCACGCCCGGCGGCGCCGGCGGTGCCGGTTCGCCGGCTACGGCGCGGCGGTTGCCGTGCTGCTCGTGGCGGCGCTGGCAGGACCGGCGACGCTCGGCGCGGCCGGGCTGCCCTGGGGCCCCGACGACGGGCACCCCGACGGCGGCTACCCGGTCGACTCGCCCTGGACCTGGCGCCTGCTCGACTCGCCGCCCCGCGGCAGCCTCGCCGGGGACGCGAACCTCGTCGCCGAGCTGACCCGCGTCTTCGGCGCCGCCCGGGACGAGTTCGGCATGGCGGAACTGCCGACCGTGAAGATTCTCTGGATCGACGAGTCGGCCGGCTTCCGCCAACTGGTCGTCGCCTACCACTCCGACGACTCCGCCGCCCTGTTCACCTTCGAGGCGCCGCTCGGCACGTCGCCCGGGAAGCTGGTCGACGCCGGCGCGTACGGCAACCTGCGACCGGAGCCGTTCACCGTGTTGGACTTCTTCGGCTCGGGGACGGCCCAGCGGAACTCGGTGCTCGGGCTGGCCCCGGCCGGCTGCGCCGTCTCGTACGCCCGCTCCGCCCGCGTCGTCGGCCCGGCCGTACAGCGCCGGTGGACGCCGGCACCGACCGGCGACCACATGCTGGTCGAGCCGGGCTTCACCCAGGGCTGGTGGCGGGTCGAGTGCGACGGCCAGACCCGCCAGGAGGGGCCGATCGGGTTCTCCCGCGAGCTGCACGGCAAGGGCGCCGTCCCGCCTGACCTGCCGAGGGACGACCGGCCGGCCACGAGCGCGCTCATGCTGGACGCGGAGATGGTCCGCCCCGCGGCGGAATCGTGGCGGGACCTGGCGAACCTCGGCGGCCTGGACGAGCCGGCGCCAGTGATCCGGTGGGCCGGCCGGCTGGACGGCGAGGCCGCGGTGCTGCTCGGGCAGCCCGGGCCGGGGCCGCTGATGCTCCACGTCGGCTCCGGTGGCGGCGGCCTGCTGGCGCTCGCCACGGAGGAGCAGGCCACCCCCGACGGCACCGAGACCGCCGCCGCCAGCCGAGCCGGCTGGCCGCTGGTCGCCACCGGCATCACCCCCGCGTACGACCTCGCGGCGGTACGGGTACCGGCGCGCTCGGGTGGCCACGCCGTCCTCACCGACCGGCTGCTCGTGGTGCCGGCCCGGGCCACCGCCGCGCGGGTCGAGGCCGTGGCGGACGGCCGCGTTCGGGCGACCGGTCCGGTGCGCGCCGGCGCGGCGGAGCTGACGCTGCCGGTGGGGGCGGAGGTGACCCTGCGGGCGCTGGACCGGAACGGCCGGGTCGTGGCCTCGGGGCGGCTGGTGGAGTTGGCCGAGGGGGAGCGGCTCTTCAACGAGCGGATCGTGTCGAACTGGTGAGTGCCGGTCGGGGGCGGTCCGGGGTGGAATCGGCGGAGGTGCCGGCGTCGTTAGACTGAGGGCGCGACGGACGAGTCGACCGGGCGGTCGCGTCGACGGGCTGCGGCCCGTCGCCGAGGAACGTCCGGACTCCACAGGGCAGGGTGGTTGTTAACGGCAACCCGGGGTGACCCGCGGGACAGTGCCACAGAAAACAGACCGCCGCCCCGGAAAGGGACGGTAAGGGTGAAACGGTGGGGTAAGAGCCCACCAGCATCCCGGGTGACCGGGATGGCTCGGTAAACCCCACCCGGAGCAAGGCCAAGAAAGGGCCGTCACCGCGAGGCGACGGTCCGCGCAGACGCTTGAGGGTTGCCCGCCCGATGTCTGCGGGTAGGCCGCTGGAGCCTGCCGGCGACGGCAGGCCGAGATGGATGGCCGCCGCCGGCGCGGGCCCCGCGAGGGGTACGCGCCGGGCACAGAATCCGGCGTACAGGTCGACTCGTCCGTCGCCCAGCAGTTCAGAGCCGCGATCAAGGCTGGACCGCGCTGCCTCAGTCTGGAAGGGCGAGACTTCGCGTTAAAAGATCGAGTCCTTCACGTACATCAGCGCGTAGAGGGCGATCCAGGCGACTTGCAGCGCAACGCCAATCGAGCCGCCGACAAGCCCTAAGACTGCTACCGCACGGCAAAGAGCGTGAGCGCTTGCCCGCATCCCGAAGACGCCGAACACGACGCCGGTGACTCCGAGAAGGGCGCCGAATTCAAGGTGCGGGAACAGCGGCATCCAGACCACGCCTCCGGCTAGCGCCAAGAGCGAGAGGGCCGGGCCTGTGTAATCGATGACCGGGCTTCGGCGCTCGCCCTGTCTGTCAGGGTGAGTTGCCGCCAGCGGCAGGTCGGCGACCAAGGCCTCCAGCTCACGGTAGGTCTTCGCGGCATAGGCCTGCCCTGACCGATCGCCGAGCTCGGCGAGGGTCAAGCGCCCCTCGCTGGCAGCGGCACCGAGCCGGGCGACGACAGCTTCCCGGTCACGATCGGACACCCGCAGGTCGTTCACAAGCAGAGCCTACTGATGACCTGGTCATGCTGATGGGCTCTAGCTAATTCTCGCTGCGCCAGGTATGCCATGATGGCATTCCTCTTCGTCTCGATGCCAGTTGGGCGGTTGAGCTGTTAGAGCGGATCTCTGAGGAGGGCCGGGGTTCGGGGCGGAGCCCCGAGGTCTTCCGTTCTTGTGGCTCGTAAGCGTGGCCGGCCGGCCCGGCCGATGCCGGCCGGAGGTCGCTCTGGTGGTCTCGGCTGACACCTGCTGTCCTGGCCCAGTCGCACGCTGATGGCACGCCGGGCTGCTCGATCCACCGGTTTGCGGGGCGTCCGCCAGGGTAGCCCCAGCCAGCGAATTGCCGCGACGAGGAGACGTGGGTGCAACGCGGGTGGCCGCCGGGCCAGCTCAGCCTGATCACGGGAGGACGCTTCCATGGTCCAGAGATTGCGCCCAGGCGTTTGGCGGATCTCCGAACATTCCCGCGTCTCCACCGCAGAGCTCTTCTTCGACGTGGTGTTCGTCTTCGCGTTCATTCAGGTCACCACGCTCATGACCGCCGACAAGGGTGGGCTCGGTATCGCGCACGGGCTGCTTGTCCTGGTCCTGCTCTGGTGGTTGTGGTCGCTCTTCGCCTGGCTGAGCAACCGGGTACGGGGAAACTACGGCCTGGCCAGGCTCACCCTGCTGGCGGCAACGCCGGTGATGTTCGTGCTGGCGGCTATCACGCTGGACGCGTTCAGGGGTGTTACGGGCAGCGTGGCACCCCCCCTCGGGTTCGTCGCCTGCTACGCCACAGTCCGGCTTCTGTACCTGGGACTGCGCTGGTACGCCACGCCGAGCCTGCGGGGCCGCGAGATCGCGTCGCTCACCGTGCCGGCGTTCGCCGCCATCGGCCTACTGCTCGGCGCCGCGTTGCTGCCGCTGGCCGGGCTCGCCAGCGCGGCAACGCTGGCCGGCCAGATAGCCCTGTGGGTACTGGCCATCAGCATCGACTACGGCGTCGGGATGGTGCTACCCGTGTCTCGGCAGATCTTCTCCGCCCGGCACTGGGCCGAGCGACACAATCTGATCATCATCCTGGCCTTGGGTGAGGTGCTGGTATCGATCGGCGTCACCGGCCAATACCTGCACGCCACAGCGAGCTTCTTCATCGCCTCGGCGCTCGCCGCCGTCATCACCGGCTCCCTCGAATGGATCTACTTCGACCTCTCCGCGCTCGTCGGAGAGCACGCCCTGCGCACCGCCGACCCGCACCATCGGGTACGACTCGGCCGGGACGCCTACACCTACCTGCATCTACCCATGATCGCGGGAATCATCCTGCTCTCCCTCGGACTGAAACACACGCCCGGCCTCATCGAGGACGTCCACTCCTACAACCGCGGCGAGCCGCTCGACCGCACCGGCCGGTACGCGATGTACGGCGGCGTCGCCCTGTTCCTGCTCGCCCACGCCGCGTTCCACGCGCGGCTCGGTCACGGCATCCTGATCGTCATCTGGCCCCGACTCGCCGCCGCCGCGCTCCTGCTGGGCCTGCTGCCGGTCACCGCCCGGCTCCCTGCCCTGCAGACCCTGGCCTGCCTTGCCGGGGTCTGCCTGGTGACGGCTGGCACCGAGTTCCTCATCAGTCGCCGGCACCGGTGGCGACTGCGCCAGACGCTCTTCGAGGAGGCGGAGGGCGAACCCACAGCCAGAGGCAACAGCGACTCGGGCGGAGGGGCTGTCCCGTAAGAGTCGACGCGGGCCGCCACCGAAACGCATCGCTGACCATTCGTTGAAGCATCGAAGATGCCGCAGCGCGAGTCACCGATCATATGTGGCCCTGCCTTGTTAAACGCCACCGTTACCGGCCGACGCTGTCCCGCCGCCAGCAGGCCGTAACCGTACGCACGCCCGGCTCCGCGCCCGCGGCGAGCGAGCCAGCGCCACGCTCAAGACCTGAGGGGTCATGGCCGAGCTGCGCTGCTGTCCCCGCCGCGCGACCGCGCTCGTGCGGGCCATCCTCGTTCCGCACCGCGTCGACAGCGGCCCTGCGCAGGATGAAACGGGTTCCGTGAACCGACCACCGGATGCGTCCGTTCTCCGGTAGGGGAACGGGTTGCGCGCGTGTCGGGCACAACCGATCCACGGCAATACCGCAGTACAAGGCACTAGGAGGCCCAGATGGCAGCTCTGACTCGTATGCGCAAGGCGTGGCGCCCGGTCTTGATCGGTGCCCTGGTCCTGGCGGGGATGGCCAGCACCGCGACGCCGGCGAGTGCGGCGAGCACCAACCGCACCGGACTCTGCAACAAGACGAGCAGCTACTCGTCGTACCTGAAGTTCCCCAATCGTGGCGGGTTTACCAGCCCTGCGGTCAGAGGGGGCCAGTGCTGGAGCATCACGCTCGCCGCCGGCAGCACTGAGCCTGTCTACGTGTATGCCTACCGCAACGGCGTGAACGTCTACATCGGCTGGCGGTCGATCAGCACGGGCCAGCACAACGTGTTCCGGACCTACGGCACGTTCACCTCGCCCTCCTTCACGCTTTCCGTTAGCTGACGGCCGTGGAAGCCCCGCGCGCCCTCCCAGGGGTGCGGGGCCAGAGCGAATCGCGTAGCCGGACGGTGGGGCTCAGAGCGGGAGTGAAGTGATTTCAGCAACTTTGCGGTAGGTATTTGTGTTCGAAGTGGGTCAGGTGCAGTGCGGCGGCGACGATGCCGCCGATCCGGCGTGGGCTGGTGGGGTGGCGTAGCGTTTCCAGCGTCCGACCAGGATGGCGATTGCTTGGATGTTCGCGCCGAAGTCTCGGTGCTTTCCGGAGTACCAGGCGTCGATGGTCTCGCCCTTGACCGACAGGATGGTCTCGGTGAGCCGGTCGCAGTCGAACAGCTTGCCGTCGAGGATCACGTGAGACCAGCCGTCGTCGGCGACTCGGCGCAGCGCGGTGTGCGGATCCTGCGCCTGCGCGGCGAGCACGGCGATGCCCTCGTCGCGGTAGCGGTACGCGGTCGCCCGGGAGATGCCGAACCCCGCGCCGAGCAGGGTCACGTCCTCGGCCTTACGGAACCAGACCAGCACCAGCAGCACCTGCGTAGAAGCAGGTCAACGGGCGGGTGCCGCGCCGTGTCCCCTTGGCTCGGCGTTCCGCGGCAAGCAGCCGGCCGAGGTGCCGCACGAGTTCCCTCGGGACGTCGACCATGGCACGATAGGCGATCACGTGCGGTCCTTACCGTGTGGGTGATCTTGTGGTGAGAGCTACCTACCGAGGGCCTCACGTCCACTTCCAGCGCTGTCCGGCCTGAGTGCCTTCATCGCATCAATCAACACATTCGCGTCGCTGAGATCAGCTCAGTTGTAGTTGATCTAGCTCGGCCAACCTCCAAGATCCCCGGGTTGGCCGAATACTTACCCCAAGGAGGCCGTCATTTTCCGGGTCGTCGAAGTCATGCGCAAAGTCAGCAGCCGCATCATCGGTTTTGGGCGGCCCCTAACTGGGCCGCCCCGCTCGCTGACCCGATTATTGGAGGTGGAGCTACCGCCGCCCGTACCGCCGATCCGGCGGATTCTCAAGGACCCCCGCGTCATGCCCTACCACCGCCTGATCGTGCTGGTCGTGGTGGCCAACCTGGCGGTGGGCTGGCACGCCGTGGCATCGGGCAGCTGGTGGGCCGGTCAGGCCACGGCCCTGACATCGATAGAAATTGTTGCTCTGGTGAACGTGACGCTGGCCGTCGTCGTCCGCCAGCAGTGGATCGTCAATGCGCTGTTCTGGCTGGCCACCCGCGCACCCACGACCTGGCCGTTGCCGGTCCGCTGGGCGCTGGCAAAGATCTATCACTTTGGCGGACTGCACGTCGGCCTGGCCGCGTCAGGAACGACGTGGTATCTGGTCTTTGTCGTGTCGCTGATGTACGACCACCTTCACCATCGGGGACACGTATCGGTCCCCAATCTCGTCGTTTCCGGCGCGCTGGTGACGCTCTTCGTGGTCATGAGCATCCTGGCCCTGCCACCAATGCGAGCCAAGGCGCACGACACGTTCGAGATAACGCACCGGTTCTGTGGTTGGGCTGCGCTGGCGCTCGCATGGATCAACATCGTGCTATTCGTCACCACCCGGCACCGCGGCGCGTTCGCACTGCTGACCACACCGACCGTATGGCTACTCACGGTGGCCACCGTGTCCGTCGCGTTGCCCTGGCTGCTACTGCGCAAGGTCCGCGTCGATACCGAGCAGCCATCCGCCCACGTGGCGGTGGTCAACCTCGACGGCCCGAACCAGCCGCTCATCGGATCGACCCAGATGGTCAGTCGGCGACCACTGCTGGAGTGGCATTCATTCGCAAATATCTCTGCGCCTGAAGAGGCTCCCGGCAGCCACCGCATGGTTGTCTCCAGAGCCGGCGACTGGACCGCGGAATTCATCGACAATCCGCCAACGCATCTGTGGGTGCGGGGGATGCCGACCGCAGGCATGGCCAATGTCGCGCGGCTCTTCCAGAAGGTGCTCTTTGTTGCCACCGGCAGCGGAATCGGCCCCGTGCTCGCCCACCTCCTGGCCGGTGAGGTGTCGTCCCATCTGGTCTGGGTGACACGCAATCCGCGTAGGACGTACGGCGGCGCACTGGTCGACGAGGTGCTGGCGGCGCAGCCCGACGCGATCATCTGGGACACCGACGCGTACGGCAAACCCGACATGCTCCGGCTTGCGTACGGGGCGTACGCCACCTTCGGCGCGGAAGCGGTCGTCTGCGTCGCGAACAAGAAAGTCACCTGGCAGGTGGTGCACGGCCTGGAGCTGGTCGGGATCCCGGCATACGGTCCGATCTGGGACGCGTAGCCGGGACGGGTGGCAGAGATGGTACGAGGGCATCGTCTGGCACCATCCGGACGGTCGGAGGGCCAAGTTGAAGCACCGCGACTTCGCCTGAGCCGGCGGCCCCCGCGCGTCGACCTGGAGCCGACCCGATCGCGTACGCCCACCTGTTGTCGCGGCATTCCGGCCTTGCCACCGCCGGCCACGCGCACGGCAACGGGAACTCAGACCGAGCCCGGTCCGCCGTCGCTCGTGATGCCCGCGTCGATGGCCAGGCCGTCGTTTCCCCCGCCACCCTTGCCGCGGATGGTGCCCCGACGGGTTCTCCGCACGTCGCGGGCGATCTGCCGGCTGGCGCGCCGGGCGGCTTCGAGGGCCTCCTCGCGACTGCCCGGCCGCGCGGCGGTCCTGCGCCGGCGCAGCCGGAGGACGGCGGCCACGCCCAGGCCGAGCAGCAGCACTCCGGTCAGCACCCACGCCGCCCCTCCGCCGCTCATGGGCCGACGGTAGCGAGGGCCGGACGCGGGCGGCATCCTAGACCGATCGACATTCGTCGTCTGATCCGCTGTGCGGATCGGGCCTGCTACCGTTCCGCCTCCGCGTGCGGGGCGCGGGGCGGGCCGGGTTCGGCCCGGCACAGGCCGCCGCGGAACTCGACCCCCGGCACGCCCTCCACCAGGGCCGAGACGTCCACGAGGGACGCGAGCGACCTGGCCACGTCGCGTCGCAGCTCGGCGGCCGCCGACTCGACGTCGTCCTCCTCCCGCGCCCAGTCGATGTCCGCCCGCCGCAGCTCGGCGACGGCGTGCTCGGCGAGGGCCCCGGGGTCGGTGACGGCCACCTCGACCTGGCAGTAGAGGTGCAGCGTCCGCGTCGAGGGGGTGCCGGCGTCCGTCATGCCACCAGCATCGTCGACCGGTCGTGGCCCGCCGGAGGCCGGGCGCGCGGCGCGCCCCGAGCGCGCCACCCGTGGCGGGCACGGCGGTCACACCGCCGCGCGGATCTCGTCGCGTACGCCCCGCTGGAAGTCCCGGGCCTCGCGGCCACCCGGCGGCGGGCCGCCGAGCCGGGCGTCGATCGCCCGCTCGATCAGCGCCGTCCCGGGGTGGCCCCGCTCGACGAGCCGCCGGCCGGCCGCCACCTTCGGCAGCCACACGCCGTCCCGGCAGCGCACCAGCGAGCGGCACGCGCCGAGCACGGCGTCCTCGGCCCCGGCCGCCGGTTCGTCGCCGGGCGGCGTCGGGAGCGCGAGCCACCAGGTCAGCGCCTCGACCAGCAGCCGGCGCAGGTCGGCCGGCGCCAAATCGGTGAACATCTCGTCGGCCGGCGGCCCGAGCAGGCTCAGCCCGTCCTGGTGCAGGATGCTGCGGTCCAGCCCGTACCAGAACCGGCCGTCGGCGGCCGGCCGCTCGTCGCCGGACCAGGTCACCCGGTACGGCATCCGCGCGCCGGTGTTCAGCTCCACCTCGAACCCGGGGTCGGGCGTGCCGGCGCCGGCCACCGCGCGGCGGTAGACGACCAGCTCCAGCCCCCGGGCCGGGCAGGGCAGCGCCTCGTGCCGCAGCCGGGCCACCAGCTCCCGCTTGCGTCCGTCGTCCAGGGCGTCCGCGCAGACCAGCGCCAAGTCGACGTCGCTGCGCCCCACCTGGTACGCGCCGAGGGCGACCGAGCCGGCCGCGTACGCCCCGACCAGGTCGTCGCCGAGCACGTCCCGGGCCGCCGCCACCAGGTCCGCGAGGTACCGCCGTACGTCGGTGTCCATGCCGCATTGTGGCCCGGCGGCCGGCGGGCGTCCGCCCGGCCCGGCGGTGTCGGCGCCGCCCGGCGGTCGATCCCGCCCGGCGGTCGATCCCGCCCGGCGGTCGATCCCGCCCGGCGGTCGATCCCGCCCGGCGGTCGATCCCGCCCGGCGGTCGATCCCGCCCTGGCGGTGCCGGTCCGGCCCAGCGGTGCCGGTCCGGCCCAGCGGTGCCGGTCCCGCCCAGCGGTGCCGGTCCCGCCCAGCGGTGCCGGTCCCGTCCAGGGCTCGTCGGTCACCGGCCGGGTCACCGGCGGTGCGACCGCCCCGCCCCACCCCGGGCCGGCGCGGCCCGCTGCCCGGTTTCGCCGTTCCGGCCCGGGCGGCGGCCAGCACGTCTACTGTGGAGATCGTCGGCGGCGTTCGCGGCATCCGGTGGCGGGCGGTCGGCTCGCGGTGCACAGTGATCCCATGAGCGACAGCGGAAACGGCGGTCACTACTACTGGTGCATCCGGCACCACCGGGTCGAGACCGATGCCGACGTGTGCGCGGCGCGGTACGTTCTCGGGCCGTACGCCTCGGCGGCCGACGCCGAGAACGCCCTGCAGCGGGTGCGGGAGCGCAACGAGGCGTGGGAGGCCGAGGACGCCCGTTGGGCCGGGGAGGACAGGTAGACGGCGCGGGAGGGCCCGCGTCGAGGAACTCCGCGCCCCGCGGGGCGGCGCGCGGGAGCATGTCCCCGAGGAGGGTACCCAGATGGCCGAAGCACAGGAGGCCACCACCGGCCCGGCCGCCGAACGTATCACCGCGCAGAAGACCGCCGCGGCGCAGCGGGCCGCGGGCGCGACCCGGGCCACGGCCGCGCGCCGGGCCGGCCTCGGCACCACGACGGCCCGTGGGGCGACGGTCACGAGGGCGTCCCCGAACGCCTCCGGCGCGGGTGCCGGGCTGGCCCCGGTGCGGACGACGCCCGCGACCAGGGCGGTAGCCGCGCCGGCACCGGCGACGCAGCCGGCCGCGAAACAGACCGCCGCTGAACAGACGACCGCGAAGCAGTCTGCCGCGAAGCGGACGACCGCGAAGAAGGCTGCGGCGAAGAAGGCTGCGGCGAAGAAGACGGCCGCCACCACGGCGCCTGCCAGGAAGGCCGCCGCGAAGAGAACGGCCGCCACCACGGCGCCGGCCAGGAAGGCTGCCGCGAAGAGGGCTCCCGCGAAGAAGGCCGCGACCAGGAAGGCGCCGCCGAAGAAGGCCGCGACCGCCAGGACCGCCGCGGAACGGGCGCCCGCCAAGGCCACGGCGAAACGGGCACCGGCCGCCAGGAAGGCCGCACCGAAGAAGGCTCCGGCCAAGAAGACGACCATGGCCGCCGAGAAGAAGACTGCGGCGGCGAGGAAGACCACCGCGGCGGTGAAGAAGACGACCGCGGCGGTGAAGAAGACGACCGCGGCGGCGAAGAAGACGACCGCCGCGGCGAAGCGGGCACCGGCGAAGAAGACCACCACCGCGAAGAAGGCCGCCGCGACCCGGCCCACGGCGGGTGCCCGGAAGGCGACCGCGAAGAAGGCGCCGGCGAAGAAGGCGCCAGCCGCCAGGACCGCCGCGAAGCGGGCGCCCGCCAAGGCCACGGCGAAACGGGTCCCGGCCGCGAAGACCACCGCCCCGAAGAGAACGTCGGCCCGCAAGGCCACCGGCTGAGGCCGGCGCCGGGCGGCTGAGGGGCCTCCGCCACGCCAGGGGAGGCGGAGCGCGCGTACCGCTGTCAGGATTGGCCCGTGGTGATCCGACGCGTACTGGCGCCCCGCATCGACTTCGGCGCGCTGCGCCGCGAACTGGGGCTCCCCGAGGGGTTCCCGCCCGCGGCGCAGCGCGAGGCCGACGAGGCGGCGGCCACTCCGCCCCGGCCCGCCGCCGACCGCACCGACGTCCCGTTCGTCACGGTCGACCCGGCCGGCTCGCGGGACCTGGACCAGGCGATGCACCTTGCCCGCCGCCCCGGTGGCGGTTTCCGGGTCCGGTACGCGATCGCCGACGTCGCGGCGCACGTACGCCCCGGCGGCGCGCTGGAGGCGGAGACCTGGCGGCGGGGGCAGACCGTCTACCTGCCCGACGGCAACGTGCCGCTGCACCCGGAGACCCTCAGCGAGGGCGCGGCGAGCCTGCTGCCCGACCAGGACCGGGCGGCCGTGGTGTGGACGATCGACCTCGACGCCGACGGCGGCACGGTGGCCGTCGCGCTGGAGCGTGCCCTCGTACGCAGCCGCGCCAAGCTGGACTACGTCGGCGTGCAGGCCGACGCCGAGGCCGGACGGCTGCCGGAGCCGATCGCCCTGCTGCCCGAGATCGGTGCCCTGCTCACCGCGCGCGGCCTGCGCCGGGGCGCGGTGAACCTGCCGCTGCCCGAGCAGGACGTCGAGGCGGACGGCGACGGCTGGCGGCTGGTGCTGCGCGGGCCGGTGCCGATGGAGGACCACAACGCCCAGATCTCCCTGCTGACCGGGATGGCCGCGGCGGACATCATGCTGGCCGGGCGGATCGGGCTGCTGCGGACGATGCCGGCGCCGAAGCCGGAGGCGGTGGCCCGGCTGCGTACCGCCGCCGCCCCGCTGGGCGTCGACTGGCCGGACGACGCGAGCGTGGGCGAGGTGCTCGCCGGGCTGGACGCGTCGCAGCCCCGGGCTGCCGCCTTCGTCGACCAGGCGGCCGAGCTGATGCGCGGCGCCGCGTACACGGCGTTCGACGGCGAGCCGCCGGAGCGCCCGGAGCACGGCGGGGTCGCGGCGGCGTACGCACACGTCACGGCGCCGCTGCGCCGGCTGGCCGACCGGTACGCCACGGAGGTCTGCCTGGCCCTGCACGAGGGCCGGCCGGTGCCCGACTGGGCGCGGGCCGCGCTGCCGAGGCTGCCGGAGGTCATGGCGACCACGGACCGGACCGCGTCGGCGGCGACCCGCGGGGCCATCGAGCTGACCGAGGCGGTCCTGCTGGAGCAGCGGGTCGGCGTGACCTTCCCCGCGGCGGTGCTGGACGTGGACGCGCCGCCGAACCGGCCGGGCGGGGCGCCGGACGGCCAGGCGGGACCGGGGCGGCCGGGAAACGGGCAGGGCCGGCCCGGCCGGCGGCCGGGCGGCACGGTGGCGCTGGACGACCCTCCGGTGCGGGCCCGCTGCACGGGCGAGTTGCCGCTGGGGGAGCGGGTCCGGGTCCGGCTGGTCACCGCCGACCCGGTCGCCCGGAAGGTCCTCTTCGAGCTGGCCTGAGCCGCCGGCGGCCCGTGGGCAGTCTCACCCCGAGGGCACTCCTGCCGGTCGGTGACCTTTGCGAGGATGGGCGCATGGCATATGACGCGAGCACCCTGCCCGACGTGTCCGGGCTGACCGTCGGGATCATCGGCGGCACCGGCGACCAGGGCCGGGGCCTGGCCTACCGGTTCGCCCGGGCCGGGCAGACCGTGCTGATCGGCTCGCGGTCGGCCGAGCGGGCCGCGCAGGCCGCCGCCGAGATCGCCGGGCTGCCGCACGTCCCCGCCGAGGCGCGGGTCACGGGCGCCGACAACGACGAGGTGGCCCGCCGCAGCGACGTGGTGGTGATCGCGGTGCCGTGGGACGGGCACGCGGCCACCGTGGCCGCCCTGGCGGAGCCGCTCGCCGGCAAGATCGTCATCGACTGCGTGAACCCCCTCGGCTTCGACAGGCAGGGCCCGTACGCGCTGCCCGTCGAGGAGGGCAGCGCCGTCCAGCAGGCCGCCCGGCTGCTGCCGGAGTCCCGGGTCTGCGCCGCGTTCAACCACGTGAGCGCGCCGCTGCTGGCCGACCCGGAGATCGACCGGATCGACCTCGACGTGCTGATCTGCACCGAGGAGCGGGAACTGGTCGATGTCGTGGCGGCGCTCGCCGCCCGGATTCCCGGCATGCGCGGCATCTACGCCGGGCGGCTGCGCAACGCCCACCAGATCGAGGCGTTCACCGCGAACCTGATCGCCATCAACAAGCGCTACAAGGCGCACGCCGGCATCCGCGTCACGGACCTGTGAGCGCCTCGGGCTGACCGTTGGAGATCTTGGTACGAACTGGCCCCTCCGGGGGCCGTTTCGTACCAAGATCTACGGCTGGCGTGCCGCCGGGAGCGGATGACGGCGGTACCGGGGGTCCGGCGGGCCGACCGAGACGGCATTTTCGTCGAGCCCGTTGAAGACGACCAGCTCCGCCTCGGCGAAACGGAAGCCGAGCGCCAGGCTGCCGTTCGCCAGGTCGCCCGCGCTCCCGTGCCACTCCAGCAGGGCGGGCTCGTGCAGCGGCCGACCGATGAGCCCGGCCAGCTCCGGCAGCGGCTCAGGCCGCCACGCGAGCCGGAAGTCGTCGGACGTGGGCCAACGAACGCCGGCCGCCGGGTCGACGGTGTTCCAGGTGATCGAGATCTCCTCGAACTTCTGGTGGTTGATCTCGACCTGCTCGCCGGCGAAGTCCAGCAGTACGGGGCAGTCCGCGAACCAATTGTCGTCGTCGCGGGGGCGCGACCGGCTTTCCGACGCTGCCAGGCAGGGGTGTCAACAGGGCCCCTGCTTTACCGAAAGGTGTTGACAGGGGCCCTTCCCTGCACCTCAGAACGTGTGCTCGGCGGCGGGGAACGTGCCGCCACGGACCTCGTCGGCGAACCGGCGGGTCGCCTCGGTCAGCACCCCGGACAGGTCCGCGTAGCGCTTCACGAAGCGCGGCGCCTTACCGGTGCGCAGGCCGGCCATGTCCTGCCAGACCAGCACCTGGGCGTCGGTGTCCGGGCCGGCGCCGATGCCGACGGTCGGGATCGGCAGCTCGGCGGTGATCCGCTTGGCCACCTCGCCCGGCACCATCTCCAGCACCACCGCGAACGCGCCCGCCTCGGCTACCGCCCGGGCGTCGGCGACGACGTCCTCGGCCGCGTCGCCGCGCCCCTGCACCCGGTACCCGCCGATGGCGTGCTCCCGCTGCGGGGTGAAGCCGATGTGCGCCATCACGGGGATGCCGGCGCCGGTGATCGCGGCGACCTGGTCCGCGCAGCGCCGGCCGCCCTCCAGCTTCACCGCGTGGCAGCCGCCCTCCTTCATGAACCGCACCGCCGTGCGCAGCGCCTGCGTCGGCCCCTCCTCGTACGAGCCGAACGGCAGGTCGGCCACCACCAGCGCCTGCCGGGTCGCCCGTACCACCGCGCGGACCAGCGGCAACAGCTCCTCGGCGGTCACCGGCACCGTCGTCTCGTAGCCGAAGACGTTGTTCGCCGCCGAGTCGCCGACCAGCAGCACGGGTACGCCGGCGGCGTCGAAGATCGACGCCGTGTACTGGTCGTACGAGGTGAGCATCGGCCACCGCTCGCCCCGCTCCTTGGCGGCGAGCAGGTCGCGGGTGCGGACCCGCCGGGTCGCGGGGCCGCCGTAGAGGGCGGTCACCTCGGTCGGGGTGGACTCCACCATGACTGTCTCCTTTCCCTCGAGGCCGCCTGCGCGGTCCCCGGGTTCTGCCGCGATCGTCCCACCCGGGCGGGTGGCGGCGGCAGGGCGCAGTGGAGGATTTCACTCCCGACGACCCGCGGCCGGCCGGCCACGCACCCGACGTGCGAGCCGGCCGGGCGCCCGACCCGCGGCTGGCCAGGCACCCGACGTGCCGAGCCGGACCGGCCCGGCCGGGACCGGCTCAGCCGTGCTCGCGCCAGCGGTTGGTGATCGGCAGCCGCCGGTCGCGCCCGAACGCCTTCATGGAGATCTTCGTGCCGGGGGCGGACTGCCGGCGCTTGTACTCGGCCGTGTCCACCATGCGCAGCACCCGGTCGATCACCGCCGGGTCGTGGCCGGCCGCGACCAGGCCGTCGCGGCCCAGGTCGCCGTCGACGTACCCGATCAGGATGGGGTCGAGCACCTGGTAGTCGGGCAGGGTGTCGCTGTCGAGCTGGCCGGGGCTCAGTTCCGCGCTCGGCGGCTTGCCGATGGAGCTCTCCGGGATCGGCGGGGTCTCGCCCCGGTTGGCGGCGTCGGCGTTGCGCCACTTCGCCAGCCGCCAGATCAGCGTCTTCCACACGTCCTTGACCGGGTTGAACCCGCCGACCGAGTCGCCGTACAGGGTCGAGTAGCCGACCGCCAGCTCGCTCTTGTTGCCGGTGGTGAGGACGAGGTGACCGTCCTGGTTCGACAGCGCCATCAGGATCACCCCGCGCACCCGGGCCTGGAGGTTCTCCACCGTCACCCCGGACAGCGACATGTTCGCCAGGTACGTGTCCACCATGGGCTGGATCGGCTGGACCCGGTAGTCCAGCCCGGTCCGCTTCGCCAGGTCCTCCGCGTCGCCGAGGGAGTGCTCGGAGGAGTGCCGGCTGGGCAGGGACACCCCCACCACCCGCTCCGGGCCGAGCGCGTCGACCGCGAGCGCGGCCACCACGGCCGAGTCGATGCCGCCGGAGAGCCCCAGCACCACCGACGGGAAGCGGTTCTTGTCGACGTAGTCGCGCAGGCCCAGCACCAGCGCGCGCCACACCTCGGCCTCGTCGGCGACCGGCTTCTCGATCCCGCCCACCGCGGCCGGGCCGTCCGCCGGCGGCAGGGCGGCGTCGATCGGCGTACGGACCAGCCGCATCCCGTCGGCCAGCTCGCCGTCGGCGGCCAGGGCCGCCGCCGCGGCCGGCAGCTCGACGTCGTGCACGAGCAGGTGCTCGACGAACTGCGGGGCGCGGGCGAGCAGGGTGCCGTCCGCCGCCACGATCATCGAGTCGCCCTCGAAGACCAGCTCGTCCTGGCCGCCGATCATGTTGACGTACGCGATCGTCGCGCCGGCCTCGGCGGCCCGGCGGCGGACCAGCGGCAGCCGGATGTCGTCCTTGTTCAGCTCGTACGGCGAACCGTTGATGTTGACCACCAGGCCCACCCCGGCCTGCCGGGCGACCGCGAACGGCCCGCCGGCCTGCCACAGGTCCTCGCAGATGGTCAGCGCGACGTCCACCCCGCCGACCCGCACGACGGTCAGCGTGTCGCCCGGCACGAAGTAGCGGTCCTCGTCGAAGACGCCGTAGTTGGGCAGGTGGTGCTTGAAGTAGGTGGCGACGACGGCGCCCCCGTGCAGCAGCGCGGCGGCGTTGCGCGCCCCCCGGCCCGGCTCGGCGTCGGAGCTGATCTGCGGCGGGCCGTCGGCGTCCAGGTAGCCGACCACCACCGGCAGGTCGCCGAGCCCGTCGGCGGCCAGGTCGGCGGCGAGCCGGTGCAGCGCGGCCTGGGACGCGGCGACGAAGGACCGGCGGAAGACCAGGTCCTCGACCGGGTACCCGGTCAGCATCATCTCCGGGAACAGGACGAACTGGGCGCCGGCGTCGGCGGCCCGGCGGGTCCAGCGACGGACCAGGTCGGCGTTGCCGACGAGGTCGCCGACGGTCGGGTTGACCTGGGACAGGGCGAGACGCAGGGTGGGCATGACCTCATCTTGCCCCAGCCGGTCGGCCCCGACACGCGGGGCGGCGGAGCAGGCGCCCGGCCGGGCGGCGGGCGGCGGGCGGCGGGACAGGGCGCCGGGGCGCCGCCGGGCGGCACGGACAGGCGCCGGGTGCCGGCGCGTCCGGGTGGCGGGGCACCGGGGTACGCGTCCCAGACGGTTCGCGTAACGTCTCCGTAAAGAGGTGGTTGGAGACTGGGCGGTCAGGGCGGACCGGCCGGGCCGGTGGCCGACACAGTGTCGCGAGGGGTGGAAGTGGACCGTCAGCAGGAGTTCGTCCTCCGTACGCTGGAAGAGCGGGACATCCGGTTCGTCCGGTTGTGGTTCACCGACGTGCTGGGCACGCTCAAGAGCGTGTCGGTGGCGCCCGCCGAGCTGGAAGCGGCCTTCGAGGAGGGCATCGGGTTCGACGGCTCGGCGATCGAGGGCTTCGCCCGGGTCTTCGAGTCCGACATGGTGGCCATGCCCGACCCGACCACCTTCCAGGTCTTCCCGTTCGAGGGCGGGGGGAGCGGCGAGAGCGCCCGCATGTTCTGCGACATCCTGCTCCCCGACGGCGGGCCGTCCTGGGCCGACCCGCGGCACGTGCTGCGCCGGGCGCTGTCCAAGGCCGCCGAGAAGGGCTTCACCTTCTACACCCACCCCGAGATCGAGTTCTTCCTGCTGGAGAACGGCGCGCCGGACGGCGCGGTGCCGACCCCGGTGGACACCGGCGGGTACTTCGAGCACACCACCCACGCGGTGGCCCGCGACTTCCGCCGGCAGGCCGTGCTCGCGCTGGAGCGGATCGGCATCTCCGTGGAGTTCAGCCACCACGAGGTCGCCCCCGGCCAGCAGGAGATCGACCTGCGCTACGCCGACGCGCTGACCACCGCCGACAACATCATGACCTTCCGGCACGTGGTCAAGGAGGTGGCGCTGTCCACCGGCGTGCAGGCCAGCTTCATGCCGAAGCCGTTCACCGACCAGCCGGGCAGCGGCATGCACACCCACCTGTCGCTGTTCGAGGGGGAGCGCAACGCGTTCCACGACGGTGGCGACCCGATGAAGCTGTCCAAGGTGGCGAAGTCGTTCATCGCCGGGCTGCTCGTCCACGCCCGGGAGTACACCGCCGTGACCAACCAGTGGGTCAACTCGTACAAGCGGCTCTTCCCGCAGGCGCTGCCGGACCGGATCACCGAGAGCCCCGCGTACATCTGCTGGGGGCACCTCAACCGGTCCGCGCTGGTCCGCGTCCCCGCGTACGGCAAGCCGAACTCGGCCCGGGTGGAGGTCCGCTCGCTGGACTCGGCGGCCAACCCGTACCTGGCCTTCGCGGTGCTGCTCGGCGCCGGCCTGAAGGGCATCGAGGAGGGCTACGAGCTGCCCCCGGGCGCCGAGGACGACGTGTGGTCGCTGACCAGCGCCGAGCGCCGCGCCATGGGCTACGAGTCGCTTCCGGAGAACCTGTCCGAGGCGATCGACGTGATGGCCGGCTCCGAGCTGGTCGCCGAGGTGCTCGGCGAGCACGTCTTCGACTTCTTCCTGCGCAACAAGCGCGCGGAGTGGGAGCAGTACCGCCGCGAGGTCACCCCGTACGAGCGGCAGCGCTACCTGTCGCTCTAGGCCGGGGCTCCACGGGTTGCGCCGGCCCGCTATCGTCTCGATCACCGTCCCGGTACCCCCGCCGGGCGGAGACGCCTCGGGAGGCAGTCGGTGCTGGCGGACCTGTTCGGCGGAGCCTGGCAGAGCATCGTGTTCGGGGTCGTCGGGGTGGGGCTGATGGCGGCCGGCTTCGGGCTGGTCGACCTGCTCACCCCCGGTCGGCTGCGGGAGCTGATCTGGGTACGGCGCAACGGCAACGCCGCGTTGCTGCTGGCCGCCAACCAGCTCGGCATCGCCGGGATCGTGTTCACCGCGATCCTCACCAGCTACAGCGACTTCGCCAAGGGGCTCGCCTCGACGGTGATCTTCGGCCTCATCGGCCTGCTGATCATGGCGCTGGCGTTCTTCGTGCTGGACCTGCTGACCCCCGGCAAGCTCGGCGAGATCATCTGCTCCGACGAGCCGCACCCGGCCGCCCGGGTCAGCGCCGCCACCCACTTCGGGGCCGCGCTGATCGTCTGCGCCTGCATCGCCTGACCGCGTGCCCGACGCGCTCAGCTACGCCGACGCCGTTCGGCTGCTCGGCGGAGAGAAGAGCAAGGTCGTCGACTGGTTCGACAAGCTGACCGGGGGCGTGCTGCTGGCCGCCTCGGTGCCGGTGCCGGCGTTGCTCGGCATCTTCGACGCCAAGGCGGAGTTCGTCCGGCTGGGCCACGAACTGGTCAGCGGCGCGTCGGAGCGGCGCTCCGGGCTGTCCCGGTACGGCAGGACCCAGCGGCTGGAGGCAGCGCACGCGGTCGTCGCGGTGACCGCCTTCTTCGAGGCTTTCGGCGAGCTGGACCTGCCGTTCGAAGTCAAGGAGCTGAGAATCAGCCGCGCGGAGCAGGTCCTGCTGGCTGGGGGCAGCCCCGGGGACAGTCTCATGGGCGCGCTGTTCACCACCGCCGCTCCGGTGCCCGGCCCGCACCTGCCCTACCCCGCGCTGCGGGAGGTGCTCCGCACCTACTACGAGGGATTGACCAACCGCCTCACGGCCTTCCTCGGTGGACTGGCGGTCGTCGACGCGCTCTCCGACCGGCGATGGAGCAAGACCCAGCAGGTCCTGTACGCCCTCCCGGCCGCCGCCGCCGACCGGCACCGCGACCTGCTGACCCGGCTCGCCGTCGATTTCCCCGAGGTGGCCCTCTGGCTCGACCTGCACGAGCACGAGGCGACCCGGGCCGACATCCGTTGCCTCTCCGTCGGGCTGGCCGAGCTGCACCGGACCCTGTCGGAGATCTCCACCGGCCGGGCCCCGGACGACCGGCGGGCCGCGCTCGCCGCCGCGTACGCCGCCGAGCTAGGCCGGCCGATCATCGCCTCCGGCGACGTGCCGGCCGGGCTGACCGTCCCGGCGCTCGGTGAGGCGTACGTCCCGCCGCTGTGCCGGATCGCGGAGCTGGACCCGGCGGCGCGGCCCAGCGACGAGGGCTGGTGGGACGGCCAGCCGGTACGCGACGACCTGTGGCAGTCCCTGGTCGTCCACCTCACCTCGCCCGGGGCGACCCGGGCGCCGCTGCTGGTGCTCGGGCAGCCGGGCTCCGGTAAGTCGCTGCTGACCCGGGTCGTCGCCGCCCGGCTGCCGGCGGCGGACTTCATGGTGGTCCGGGTGGTGCTCCGGGACGTGTACGCCGCCGGCGACCTCCAGGACCAGATCGAGCAGGCGATCCGCAACGACACCGGGGAACGGCTCGACTGGCCGGCGTTGGCCCGGTCGGCCGGTGACGCGCTGCCGGTGGTGCTGCTCGACGGCTTCGACGAGCTGCTCCAGGCCACCGGGGTCAGCCAGACCGACTACCTGCGGCGGGTGGCCGCGTTCCAGCGCCGGGAGGCCGACCAGGGCCGGCCGGTGGCGGTGCTGGTCACCAGCCGCACCAGCGTGGCCGACCGCGCGCAGCCGCCGCCCGGCGCGGTCGCGATCCGGCTGGAGCCCTTCGACGACGCGCGGGTCGGGGCGTGGCTGGACACGTGGAACCGGGTCAACGCCGCCGCGTTCCGGAGGCTGGGCGTGCGCCCGCTGGACCGGGCGACCACGCTGGCGCACCGCGAACTGGCCGAACAGCCGCTGCTGCTGCTGATGCTGGCGCTCTACGACGCCGAGGCGAACGAGCTGAGCCGGGCCGGGGAACTGCGCCGGGGCGAGCTGTACGAGCGGCTGCTGTGCCGGTTTGCCCGGCGGGAGGTGGTCAAGCAGCGGACCGGCCTGCCCGACCAGGAGCTGGACCGGGCCGTCGGGGAGGAGCTGCGCCGGCTGGCCGTGGTCGCGTTCGCCATGTTCAACCGGCGGGCCCAGTGGGTCACCGCGACCGACCTGGACGCCGACCTGGCCGCGCTGCCCTTCGGCGGCACGCCGGCAACGGGGGAGCGCGCCGGGCTGCGGGCGCCGCTGGCGGCGGCCGAGGTGGTGCTCGGTCGATTCTTCTTCATCCACCGGTCCCGGACCCACGACGACGAGCGCCGGCGCGAGACGTACGAGTTCCTGCACGCCACCTTCGGCGAGTACCTGGTGGCCCGGCTCACCGCGCAGATGGTGGACGACCTGGTGGCCCGGGACGCCGCCGCCAGCCTGTCCTGGGGCGGCGAGCCGGTCTCCGACGACCTGCTGCACGTCCTGCTCTCGTACGCCGTGCTCAGCACCCGGGTCACCGTGTTCGCCTTCCTCGCCGAGCGGCTGGCCGGGCGGGACGAGGCGCACCGGCGGGCCTGGACGGACCTGCTGCTGCGGCTGTTCCGGGCCGCCCCGTACGCCGCCGGCGCCCGCCGGTACGACGGCTACCGGCCCCGGCGGCTGCCGATGCCCGCCCGGTACGCCGCGTACGGCGCGAACCTGCTGCTGCTCGTCCTGGCCGCCGCCGGCGAGGTCACCGGGCGGGCGCTGTTCCCGGAGGCCGCCGACCCGGTCGACGGGTGGCGGGCCGAGGTGGGGCTGTGGCGCGCCCAGCTCGACGGCGAGGAGTGGCAGAGCCTGAGCGACCTGCTGGCGCTGGAGCGGCAGGGGGAGGGCGCGAACCGGGACGTCCGGGTCTGGGCGGACGGCCGGTTGGCGGCACCACCGGACCTGGACGTGCTGTGGGCGCTGGGCCTGCCGGAGGGAATGGCCTACGGGCTGGCACGCGAACGGCTCGCCCGGCTGCGCCGCGACGCCCACCTGAGCTGCGACACGGACGCGGCTGTCGCGGCGCACGCGCTGGAGCCGATGCTCGACAAGCTACCCACGGCGCTCGCGCTGTTCCATGACGCGGGGTCGGGCGTGGTCACCTCCGTCGCCCGCGCGCTGGCCGACGCCTGGCTCCTGCCGCTGCGCCCGGCGACGCAGCAGGAGCGCCGCGACGTCTACCTGCGCTGCGTTCGGTTGGCGTCAGGGACGCGGGGCCTGACCGACGACTGGGATCGGGCCGCCTTCCTGCGGCTGCTGCTCGACCGGCTGGCGGGGGACCGCGAGGCGTCCGTCCCACTGGTGACCGAGGTGCTGCTGCTCGCCTGCACCGATGACACCCTGTTCAGGGACAACGATGCCCTTGACGGAGCGCTGCGCTGCGTGCAGCGGGTGCTGGGCGCCGCCGCCGACGTCCACCCACGCCTCGGCTCGGTGGTCGCCACCCTGCTGGATGCCATCGCCTTCGAGTCGGACGGTTGGCTGGACGATGCCGCGATCGACGTGCTGACCCGCATGCACGAGCGAGGCGTGCCCATCCTGCTCGACATGGACTCCCTGGCCACCATCCTTGAGGAGGACCCCCAGGCGGGGAACCGGCCCGACCTGGCACGGCGGCTGCGCGCGCTGGCGTCCGACAAGCCCGGACCCAACGGACGGCGCGGGCATGACGGCGTCGCGGACGGGGATGAGGCTGCTTCCTGACGGCATGTCGCCGACATGGCGGTGTCCTGCTCATTCGGACACCGCCATGTCGGCGAAAATGCGCGTCAGACGGGCGCGTCAGGCGCGTCAGACGGGCGCGTCAGGCGCGGCCGGGGCGGGCCCGGGCGTGCCCCGCGTCACTTGTCGCCGCGCTCGCCGTGCCAGCCGCCGAGCCAGCCGCCGTGGCCGCCCGCGCCGGGGAAGACGCCGGCCTCGACCGCCTTGGTGATCGCGTCGGCCTGCTCCTGGGTGAGCTTGCCGTCCTTGACGGCCTGGTCCAGCCGTTCCTTCAGCTTCGCCTGGCGGTCGGCGGCGTTCCCGTCGCGGTCGCCGCGCTCCGGCCGGTCGGCCTTGTGCTGCTCGCGCACCTTCTCCAGGGCGGCCGTCACCTTGTCGGTGGAGACGCCCAGCTCCTTGGCCAGCGCCTCGGCGAACTCGGCCTGCCGGTCGGCGCGCTTCGACTGGTCGGCGTCCTGACTCGCGCCGGCGCTCGGCGCCGGGGTGGCGTCCTCGGCGAACGCGACGGCCGGCGCCGCGACTCCCACGCCTAGCACGCCGGCGGCCGCCAGCCCGACCAGCAGGCGCTTCTTCGAAATGGTGCGGGACATCTGTCCTCCAACTCGGCACTCGTGTGCGATGACCTCACCGACAGTGACCGGACGAGCTGGGCGGAAGCCGTGGCGAACCTGTCAACAGGCTGAAAACCCGAGGCAGCGCCGGGCAAAATCGGTTGCCGAGGTACGCCGTGCCGGCGCAGGGTGGGCCGAGCCGAGCAGGGAGGCGGACGTACCCGTGACAGCCCCCACCATCCGACAGACGGCGCTGCCCGACGCGCGCTCCGGGCCGTACGGGATCACCGTGGGCCCCGACGGCGCGCTCTGGCTGACGCTGGTCCACAGCGGCGGCATCGCCCGGGTGGAGCCCGGCGGCGCGGTCGAGACCCACCCCGGGGACGCGGCGAGCCGGCCCCTGGCCATCACGACCGGCCCGGACGGGGCGCTGTGGTTCACCCGGTCCGGGGACGACCGGATCGGCCGCCTCACCACCGCCGGGGAGGCGACGTCCGTGGCGCTGCCCGCCGGCACCGCGCCGTGCGGCATCGCCGCCGGGCCCGACGGCGCCCTCTGGTACGCGGGCATGAGCAGCGACACCGTCGGCCGGGTCGGCACGGACGGGGCGGTCACCTCGTTTCCGCTGCCGATGACCGGGGCGTTCCCGTCGATGATCGTCGCCGGGCCGGACGACGCGCTGTGGTTCACCCTGAACCAGGCGAACGCCGTCGGCCGGATCGCGCCCGACGGGGCGGTGGCCCTGCACCCCCTGCCGACCGAGGCGGCCGGGCCGGTCGGCATCACGCTCGGCGTCGACGGCGCGCTCTGGTTCGTCGAGATCGCCGCCGGTCAGCTCGGCCGGATCAACGCCGACGGCCGCATCGCGGAGTTCCCGCTGCCGGACCGGGCCGCCCGGCCGCACGCCATCGTCGCCGACCCGGCCGGGGGCTGCTGGTTCACCGAGTGGGCGGCCAACCGCATCGGCCACGTCACGCCGGACGGCCGGATCGAGACGTACGACCTGCCGACCGCGCAGGCGGAGCCGCACGGCGTCGCCGTCGGACCCGACGGCACGGTCCACGCCGCCCTTGAGGTGGGCGCGATCGCCCACCTCACCCCTGACCGTCCCCCTCACCCCCTGACCGCCCACCTTGGCCCACGCGCCCGCCGCAGACCCACCCCGCCCCGTTGATCATGGAGTTGACGGCGTTTTCGATCTCCGTGACCGCCGCCAACTCCATGATCAACGGGAGTCGGCGGGGGCGGCGGGGCAGGGGGCAGGGGGCGGTGGGGGGCGGGGGCTAGGCGGGGCGGACGGCTGGGGCGACCGTCAGGGTGCCGGTCGTGGCGTCCAGGGTGGCTGGGGTGCCCAGCGGGACCGTGAGCTGGCCGTGGCCGTGGCCGATCGGCAGGCCACCGAGGACGGGTACGCCGAGGTCGCCGAGGCGCTCGGCCAGCACGTCGGTGACGGTCGTGTCCCAGCCGTCCGCGCAGTCGGTGAACTGGCCGACGGCGACCCCGGCGACCCGGTGCAGCGCCCCGGCCCGGCGCAGCTGGGTCAGCATCCGGTCGACTTTGTACGGCGGCTCCTGCACGTCCTCGACCAGCAGGATCGCCCCGGCCAGGTCGGGCATGTCCGGGGTGCCGACCGAGGCGGCGATCAGACAGAGGTTGCCGCCGAGCAGCGTCCCGGTGGCGCGGCCGGGGACGCGTACGCCGCACGTCTCCTCCTCGGGCACGGCGGTCACGGTGACCGGCTCGGTGGTCATCAGCGCGGCGTGCAGCGACTCGGCCGAGCGCGGCGGGGTGCGCTCGTCCAGCCAGGCCGCCCCGGGGCCGTGCACGCTGGCCAGCCGGGCACCGCGCCACAGCGCGAGCTGCAACGCGGTGATGTCGGAGAAGCCGGCCACCACCTTCGGGTCGCGCCGGACCGCCGTCATGTCGACGGCGTCGACGACCCGCTGGGCGCCGTACCCGCCGCGCGTGCAGATCACCCCGCGCACCCCCGGGTCGCCGAACGCGGCGTTCAGGTCGGCGGCGCGCAGCTCGTCCGCCCCGGCCAGGTAGCCCCGCCGGGCGTACGCGTTCGGCGCGAGCACGGGTCGCAGCCCCCAGCCGGTGAGCAGCTCGATGCCCCGGGCCACCCGCTCCGGCCTGGTCGGCCCGGACGGGGACACCAGCATCACCGTGTCCCCGGGACGAAGCACGGGCGGCCGCCGGACACCGTCGTCATCGCTCACAGCCGCTGAGCCTAGCCCGGCTTGTTGCACGTCGATCATGGAGTTCTGGTGTCCGACAAAGCGGAACATTTGCCGTGTTTGCTGGCACCGCAGCTCCATGATCGGCGAGAGTGGGCCCGGGGGGACGAGGCCTGACTGGCGGGCGGGGGCACACCGGATAGCCTCGACGGCGTGGGAACCGCGCTGGTGATCGAGAACGATCCGACCGACGACGTCCGCCGGCTGGGGGAGTGGCTGGTGGAAGGGGGGCTGGAGCTGCGGGTGCTGCGCCCGCACGCCGGCGACGAACTCCCCGCCGACCTCGACGGGTACGTGGCACTGGTCGTGCTCGGCGGCGAGCAGCAGGCGTACCCGCTGCCCGACGGCTCCCCGGGCGCCCCCTGGTTCCCGGCCCTGGAGGGGCTGCTGCGCAAGGCGGTCCGGCACCGGCTGCCGACCCTCGGCGTCTGCCTCGGCGCGCAGCTGCTCGCCACCGCGCACGCCGGGCTGGTCGAGCGCAGCCCGTCCGGGCCCGAGGTCGGCCCCGCCGTGGTCGGCCGGCGTGACGCCGCCGAGGCCGACCCGCTGTTCCGGTACGTGCCGCTGATCCCGGACGTGTTGCAGTGGCACTCCGATGAGATCACCGAACTGCCGCACGGGGCGACCCTGCTGGCCGCCTCCACCCGCTACCCGCACCAGGCGTTCCGCCTCGGCGACCGGGCCTGGGGGCTGCAGTTCCACATCGAGTGCGATACCGCGATGATCGCCGACTGGGCCACCGACTCCACGCTGCTCGCCGAGCTGGGCTACGACCCCGAGCTGGTGGTGGCGGCCTGCGACCGGGTGATGGCCGACGTCGAGGAGGTGTGGCAGCCCTTCGCGGTCCGGTTCGCCGCCCTCGCCCTCGGCGAGCTGGCGGACGACACGGTGCGGCGCGGTCTTCCGCTGCTCGGGCACTGAGCCGTGCTGAGCAGACCCACCCGGGGGCGGCTGGCCCGCTACGGCTTCGGCACGGCCGAGGGCGACGGTGGGGCGCGCGCGGCCGACCTGCTCGGCCCGGCCGGGCTGGGCCTGTGGCGGCCGGACGAGCAGGAGCCGGTCGACGAGCGGGCCGCCGAGCTGCTCGCCGCCCTGTCCCGGGCCGCCGACCCGGATCTCGCGCTGCGCCAACTGCACCGCCTCGCCGAAGCCGAGCGCCGGGCCGTCGAGGTCGAGCGCCGGGCCGTCGAGGTCGAGCGCCGGTCGAGCGTGGAAGCCGAGCGCCGGGCCGTCGAGGTCGAGCGTCGGTCGAGCGGCGAAGCCGCGCGCGCGGACGCTGCGGGTGGGCGTCGCCCGAGCGGCGAGGCCGAGCGCCGGGGCGGCGGCCAGGAGGAGGAGCCGTCCGAGCTGCTGGAGGCGCTGTACGCCGACCCGGGGCTGCGGCGGCGGCTGCTCGCCGTCCTGGGTGCCTCGGCGGCGCTCGGCGACCACCTGGTGGCCAACCCCCGGCAGTGGCCGGTGCTCGACACCGAGCCGGACGGGCTCGCCCCCACCGCCGAGGGGCGGCTCGACCTGGCCGCCGCCGCCCGCCGCACCGCGTCCGACCAGCCGGTCGCGGTGCTGCGCCAGGCGTACCGGGTGGCCCTGCTGCGGATCGCGGCGGCCGACCTGACGGGCGCGCGGAGCCTGGAGCAGACCATGGCCGCGCTCTCCGCGCTGGCCGACGCCACCCTCGCCGCGGCGTACGGAATCGCCGTCGGCGAGCTGCCCGAGGGCACCGCCCCGCCGAGGCTGGGCGTGGTGGCGATGGGCAAGTGCGGCGGCGGCGAGCTGAACTACGTCTCCGACGTCGATGTGATCTTCGTGTGCGCCGAGGACGACGACCTGCCGGCGGCCACCACGGTCGCCACCCGGCTGATCCACGTCTGTGGGCTGGTCGCCTGGCCGGTCGACGCCGCGCTGCGTCCCGAGGGCAACCGGGGGCCGCTGGTGCGCACCCTGGCCAGCCACCTGGCGTACTACCGCCGCTGGGCGCGCACCTGGGAGTTCCAGGCGCTGCTCAAGGCCCGCCCGGCGGCCGGCGACCTGCCCCTGGCCCGGGAGTGGATCGACCAGCTCGCCCCGCTGGTGTGGCGGGCCGCCGAGCGGCCCGAGGCAGTCTCCGACGTCCGGTCGATGCGTCGCAAGATCATCGACAACGTCCCGCCGAAGGAACTGGAACGCGAGATCAAGCGCGGCCCCGGCGGGCTGCGCGACATCGAGTTCGCGGTCCAACTGCTGCAACTGGTGCACGGCCGGGGCGACGAGTCGCTGCGGGCGCCGGGCACGATCCCCGCCCTGCGCGCCCTGGTCACCGGCGGCTACGTCGGCCGGGCCGACGGCGAGGCGCTGCTGCGCGGGTACCGCTTCCTGCGCGGCGTCGAGCACCGGCTCCAGCTCCAGGGCCTGCGCCGCACCCACACCGTGCCGACCGACCCGGCCGCGCTGCGCTGGCTCGCCGCCGCCCTCGGCTACCAGGCCACGCCGGGCCGCAGCGCCGTCGAGGAGTTCCGCGCCGAGTGGGTCACCCACGCCACCGAGGTACGCCGGCTGCACGCCAAGCTGCTGTACCGGCCGCTGCTGGAGTCCGTGGCCCGGGTACCGGCCGACGGGCTGCGGCTGACCCCGGAGGCGGCCCGGCACCGGCTGGAGATCCTCGGCTTCGCCGACCCCGCCGGGGCGCTGCGCCACCTGCAGGCCCTCACCGGCGGGGTGAGCCGCACCGCCGCCATCCAGCGCACCCTGCTGCCGGTGCTGCTCAGCGAGTTCGCCGACGCCCCCGAGCCGGACCGCGGGCTGCTCAACTACCGGCAGGTCTCCGACGCCCTCGGCAGCACCCCCTGGTACCTCCGCCTGCTGCGGGACGAAGGGCCGGTGGCCCGCCGGCTGGCCCGGGTGCTCTCCTCCTCCCGGTACGCCGCCGACCTGCTGGCCCGCGAGCCGGAGGCGCTGCGGCTGCTGGCCGAGGAGAACGAGCTGACCCCGCGCACCCACGAGGTGCTCTGCGAGGGCTTCGCCGCCGCGGCGGCCCGGCACGCCGACCCGGTCGAGGCGATCCGGGCGGTCCGCGCGCTGCGCCGCCGCGAGCTGCTGCGGCTCGCCTGCGCCGACGTGCTGAGCCGGGCCGGCTCGCTCGCCCCCACCCCGAGTCGCCCGGACCCGAGTCGCCCGGACCCGACCCGTCCGGACCCGACCCGTCCGGACCCGAGCCGCCCGGACCCGAGCCGCCCGGACCCGACCCGTCCGGACCCGACCCGTCCGGACCCGACCCGTCCGGACCCGAGCCGCCCGGACCCGAGCCGCCCGGACCCGAGCCGCTCGGACCCGAGCCGTCCGGACCCGAGCCGCGACCCGGCCGCCCGGCCCGCGCCGGGCCTCACCCACGTGATCGCCGTCGGGGCCGCGCTGGCCGACGTCACCGACGCCACCCTGGCCGCCGCGCTGCGTGCGGCGCGGGCCGCCCAGCCGGCCCCGCCCGGGCTGCGGTTCGCCGTCATCGGCATGGGCCGGCTCGGCGGGTACGAGTCGAACTACCTCTCCGACGCCGACGTGCTCTTCGTCTACGACCTGCCGGCCGGGGCCGACGAGCGGGCCGCCGGCGCGGCCGCGCACGCGATCGCCGAGGAGCTGCGCCGGCTGCTGTCCGCGCCCGCCCCCGACCCGCCGCTCGGGGTGGACGCCGACCTGCGCCCCGAGGGCCGGCAGGGCCCCCTCGTCCGCAGCCTCGCCGCGTACGCCCAGTACTACGCGCGCTGGTCGAAGGTGTGGGAGGCACAGGCGCTGCTGCGCGCCCGGTTCGTCTGCGGGGACGCCGACCTCGGCGCCGAGTTCGAGGCGCTGGTCGACCCCGTCCGCTACCCGGCCGACGGCCTGACCCGGGAGCAGATCGTCGAGATCCGCCGGATCAAGGCGCGGGTGGAGCACGAGCGGCTGCCCCGGGGCGCCGACCCGGCCACCGACACCAAGCTCGGCCGGGGCGGCCTGGCCGACGTCGAGTGGGCCGTGCAGCTGCTCCAGCTCCGGCACGCCGGACGCCTCCCCGCTCTGCGTGGCACGCGTACCCTCGACGCGCTCGCGGCGGCCGCCGACGCCGGCCTGGTCGACCCGGCGGACGCCACCGCGATGGCCGCCGGCTGGACCCTCGCGGCGCAGGCCCGCAACGCGCTGATGCTGGTGCGGGGCCGCGCCGGCGACCAGCTGCCCCGGCACGGCGTCGAGCTGGCCGGGGCGGCCCGGCTGCTCGGCCGCGACGACCCCGGGGAGTTCCTCGACGAGTACCTGCGCACGGCCCGCCGATCCCGCGCCGCGATGGAGCGCGTCCTTGATGCCTGACGTGCGAGGAAGGGCCCCTTCCGATCGCCTTTCGCAGAGCAGCGGCCCCCTGGTGACACCCGCGACGGCGGCGGCCGGTGGCGCGGCGCTCGCGGCGGCCCTGCTGGCGGTGGCGTTCCTGCTCGCCCCGCCGATGGGCACCGACCTGGCCGCCCAGGTCGCCCGCGCCGGGTTCACCGGCCGGCACGGCGCCATCCCCGTCGACCTCGGCTGGTACGGCGGCGTCGACCAGTACGGCTACAGCCTGCTCACCGCCCGCCTGGCCGCCTGGACCGGACCCCGCCCGCTCGGCGCGGTCGCCGCGGTGCTCGCCGCCGGGGCGCTCGGTTGGCTGTTCGCCCGGCACCGGGCGCGCCGCCCGGTGCCGGCCGGGCTGCTCGGCGCGATCGTGCTGGTCGGCAACCTCGCCAGCGGCCGGATCACCTTCGCCGTCGGGCTGGCGTTCGGCCTGCTCGCCCTCTGCGCGGTCGCCGCCGACCGACCGCCCCGCCCCGCGCGCCTGGTCCTGGCCGGGCTGCTCGCCGCGCTCGCCACCTGGGCCAGCCCGGTCGCCGGGCTGTTCACCGGCCTGGCCGGCGCGGCGTTGCTGCTGGCCGCCCTACGCCGGGGGCCCGGCCCGGGACGGCCGCTGCCCGGCGGCTGGCGGGTCGACCGGCCGCTCGGCGAGAGCCTGACGCTCGCCCTCGCCCCGGCGGTCGCGCTCGCCCCGATGGCGCTGCTGTTCGGCAACGGCGGCACCCAGCCGTTCAGCGCCGAGTCGATGCGCATCAACGTGGCGCTGGCGGTGGCGGTGTTCTTCCTGCTGCCGCGCCGCCGCCGGACGCTGCGGGCCGGCGCCGCGCTGGCCGTGCTGCTGCTGGTCGCCGCCCAGGCGGTGCCCACCCCGATCGGCTCCAACGCGCTGCGGCTGCCGATGCTGTTCGCGCTGCCGCTGCTCGCCGCGCACGCCCCGCTGCCGGGGCCGTGGCTGGCCGGCCTGCTCGCCGCCGTCGTCTGGTGGCAGAACCCGGTGATGACCAGCGACCTCGGCCGGGCCGGCTCGCCCGAGAGCGCGCGGGCGTTCTACCAGCCGCTCGCCGACGAGCTGGCCCGTCGGCAGCCGGTGGGCCGGGTCGAGGTGGTGCCGCTGCGCGACCACTGGGAGTCGGCGTACCTGCCGGACACGGTCCCGCTGGCCCGGGGCTGGGAACGGCAGGTCGACACGGCCCGCAACCCGCTGTTCTACGAGGGCGACCTGACCGCCGACGGATACGCCGGCTGGCTGCGCCGGGAGGCCGTCGCGTACGTCGCGCTGGCGCCGGACAGCGTGCCCGACCGGTGGGGCCGGCAGGAGGCCGCCCTGGTCGCCGAGGGCCAGCCGTACCTGCGGGAGGTGTGGCGGGACGCGACCTGGCGGCTGTACGCCGTGACCGACCCCGCCCCGCTGGTCGGCGCGCCGGGGCGGCTCGTCGACTCCGGGCGGTCCGCCGTGCGGTTCACCGTCGACGTCCCCGGCGACGTGCCCGTGCGGGTGCGCTGGTCGCGTTGGCTGACCCTGACCGGGGCGAACGGCTGCCTCGCCCCGGGTCCGGACGGCTTCGTCACGGTGCGCGGGGCCACGCCCGGGGCGTACCGGGTGAGCAGCTCGCTGCGGCCGGCCGGACAATGCTGACCGTGGACCGTTCCCGTCTCATCCGGTACGTGGGGCTCTGCGGCTCCGTGCTGCTGTCGCTGTCCGCCTTCCTCGGCGGCGCGCTACCGTCGTCCCCGCTGCGTACCAACCCGGTCAACATCTGGCGGGCCGAGCACGGGCCGGTCGTGGTGCTCGCCTGGCTCGCCGGCACCGCGCTGATGGCGTGGGCCTGGTGGTCGCTGCGCGATCGGGTGCCGTCCGCGCGGTGGGCCCTGGTCACCGCCGGGCTCTGGGTGCTGCCGCTGCTGGTCGCGCCGCCGATGGCCAGCCGGGACGTGTACGCGTACGCCTGCCAGGGGGCGAGCTACGCGGCCGGGATCAGCCCGTACGAGCACGGCGTCTCCACGCTGCCCTGCCCGTGGCTGGACACCATCTCGTACATCTGGCGGGACACCCCGGCCCCGTACGGGCCGCTGTTCGTGGTCCTCGCCGGTGCGGTGGTCAAGGCCACCGGTTCGCTGACCGCGAGCATCGTGGCGTTCCGGGCGCTCGCGGTGGCGGGGGTGGCGCTGACCGCGTGGGCCCTGCCGGCGCTGGCCCGCCGGTGCGGGGTGCCCGTCGCGCGCGCGCTGTGGCTGGCGCTGGCCAGCCCGCTCGTCGGCGTGCACCTGGTCGCCGGCGCGCACAACGACTCGCTCATGGTCGGCCTGCTCGTGGCCGGGCTGGCCGTGGTCGCCGCCCGCCCCGGCCGCCCCGGCCCGCTGCTGGCCGGGGGTGTGCTGCTCGGGCTGGCCGTGTCGATCAAGGTGACCGGACTGGTGGTGGTGCCGTTCGCCGCGCTCGCCGCGATGACCGGGCCGTACCGGATCCGCACGCTGGTCCGCGACGGCGGGTGGGTCGTCGGCGGCGCGGTCGCCACGGTGGTCGGGGTGACCGTCGCCGCCGGCCTGGACTTCGGCTGGATCGGCGGGCTCTCCACCGGCGGCGCGGCCGTCGCCTGGACCTCGCCGCCCACCGCGGTCGGGCAGACCGCCGAGTACGTCGCGCGGCTGTTCGGCGCCCACGTGAACGCGCTGCCCGTGGCCCGCGCGCTGGGCGTGGTGGTGCTGGCCGGGCTGCTGCTGTGGCTGTGGTGGCGGGCCCGCACCGGGGATCCGCTGCGGCACGCCGGGCTGGCGCTGGCCGCCACGGTGGCGATGTCGCCCGTCGTGCACCCCTGGTACTGGATCTGGCCGCTGACCGTGCTCGCCGCCACCGCCCGGCGCGGCGTGTGGTACGTGGTGGTGGCGCTGGTCGGGGCGTTCCTCATCCTGACGGACGGCACCGGGCTGGCCCGGTGGACCAAGATGCCCGGTGCGCCGCTGATGACGTTGTTGCTGATCTGGGCGGCTGTGCGGTTGGTACGGTCGGCTCGGGCGGCCCGTGAGCCGGCCCGCGCCGCCGAGGGAGCCGACTGAACAGAGGTGTTGCCGGTGAGCGTTGCCGGCGAGCCGCCCGCCCCGCCCGCGGCGCAGGCGCGCCGGGCCCGCTGGGCCGGGCTGCTCGGGGCGGCGCTGCTGGCGGTCGCGGGCTGGCTCGGCGGGGCGCTGCCCGAGCTGACCGACGGCACGCTGGCCGACATCTGGCGGGCCCCGTACGGGCCGGCCGCGCTCGGCTGCTGGCTGGTCGGCACGGCGCTGACGGTCGGGGCGTGGTGGACGCTGCGCCGGGGCGCGCCGTCGACCCGGTGGGCGTACGTGACCGCCGGGCTCTGGCTGCTGCCGCTGCTGGCCGCGCCGCCGCTGGGCAGCCGGGACGCCTACTCGTACGCCTGCCAGGGCTGGTCGTACGCGCACGGGCACGATCCGTACCGGGTGGGGGTGGCGGCGGCCGGGTGCCCGTGGCTGGACTCGGTGGCGCCGATCTGGCGGGACACCCCGGCCCCGTACGGGCCGCTGTTCGTGCTGCTCGCCGCCCTCGCGGCGACCGCCGGCGGCGGGCTGGCCGGGGCGATCGCGCTGCTGCGGCTCTTCGCCGTGGCCGGGCTGCTGCTGGCCGCGCTCTGCCTGCCGGTGCTGGCCCGGGCCGCCGGGGTGCCGACCCGGCGGGCCGCCTGGCTGGCGCTGGCCGCCCCGCTGGTCGGGGTGCACCTGGTGGCCGGCGCGCACAACGACGCGGTGGCGCTCGGCCCGCTGCTGCTCGGCCTGCTGGTGCTGGTCCGCAGGCCGGGCCGGCCGCCGGCGCTGCTGGCGGCCGGGGCGCTGCTCGGGCTGGCCCTGGTGGTGAAGGCGACCGCGCTGGTGGTGCTGCCGTTCGCCGCCCTGGCCGCCGTGTCCGGCCGGTACACCTGGCGGGCGCTGCTGCGCGACGGCGGGTGGCTGGCCGGCGGCGCCCTGGCCGCGCTGGCGGCGACCTCGCTGGCGTCCCGGCTGAGTCTGGGCTGGCTCGGCGGGCTGGCCCACACCGGCGACACCGCGCAGTGGACCTCGCCGCCCACCGCCGTCGGCTTCGTCGTGAACTACGTCGGCGAACTGGCCGGACTCCGGCCGGGCGCGGTGCCGGCGGCCCGGGCCGCCGGCCTGGCGGTGCTCGCCGTGCTGCTCGTGGCGCTGTGGGTCCGGGCCTGGCGCTCGCTGCGCCGCCTGAACGACGCCCGCGAACCGGTCCGCGCCCTGGCCGCGGCGCGGCCCCGGGTGGCGCTGCTCGGGTCGGGCCTGGCGCTGGCCGCCACGGTCACCCTGTCCCCGGTCTTCCACCCCTGGTACGCGACCTGGCCCCTGGCGCTGCTGGCGCTCTCAGTGGTCGGGGTGACCCGGACCACCTGGTTCGTCCTGCCCTGCGCGGTCGCCTCCTTCCTGACCCTGCCGGACGGCGCCAGCCTGGCCGGGCTCAGCAAGGCGCCGGGCGCGGTCACGATGACGGCCCTGCTCGTCGTCCTGGCGGTGTGGGCGGCGCGGGCTGCCCGCGCCGCCCGGGGCGGTGGCGCCGCCCGGGGCGGTGGCGCCGCCCGGGGCGGTGGCGCCGCCCGGGCCGGTGGCGCCGCCCGGGCCGGTGGCGCTGCCGGCGGGGAGGGGGCTGACGCCGGGGACGGCCGGCCGGACCGCTGAGCCGACTGGGCGCTGCCGTTCACCCTGGATCGACCCTGCGAACCGCGGCGCCGCGCGCTCCGCCGAGCGGCACGCGTCGCCACCGTCAGGTGAAGTTGGGGCGCTGTGGAGCTGCCCCACCTGTGCGCCCAGCCTTTCGCTTGCCTTTCGCTCCGTAGGCCCGGCGTCGTGGGCTGGCGTGTGGCGCGGGGTGTTGCGGGCCGACGTGCGGGGCGTCGCGGGCCGGGAAGGCGGGGCCGACAGGCGGCCCGGCACGCGGTGTGGCACGCGGTCCGGCACGCGGTCCGGCACGCGGTCCGGCACGCGGTCCGGCACGCGGTCCGGCACGCGGTCCGGCGGGCGGTCCGGCGGGCGGTCCGGCACGCGGTGCGGCGGGGACGTGCCCCGTTCACGCGGGCAGCTCCACAGCGGCCGAGAGACAGTGGCTGCGGTCGGCGCGACGCGGGCCGTGCGGGCGGCACGGCCGGACGGCGACCGCGAACGCGGCCGGGCCGGCCCCGCGGAAGCGGAGCCGGCCCGGCCGGTGCTGGAGGAGCGTGCTGACCCGAGGCTCAGCAGTCGAAGTACATCGCGAACTCGTGCGGGGTCGGGCGCAGGCGCACCGGATCGACCTCGTTGGCCCGCTTCCAATCCACCCAGGTGGAGATCAGGTCCGGGGTGAAGACCCCGCCGTCGAGCAGGTAGTCGTGGTCGGCCTCGAGCGCGTCGAGCACCTCCGGCAGCGAGCCCGGCACCTGCTTGACCGTGCCCCACTCCTCCGGCGGCAGGTCGTACAGGTCCTTGTCGATCGGCGCCGGCGGCTCGATCTTGTTCTTGATGCCGTCCAGGCCGGCCATCATCATCGCCGAGAACGCCAGGTACGGGTTGCTCGACGGGTCCGGCACGCGGAACTCGACGCGCTTGGCCTTCGCGTTGCTGCCGGTCACCGGGATACGGGTGCAGGCGGACCGGTTGCGCTGCGAGTAGACCAGGTTGACCGGCGCCTCGAAGCCCGGCACCAGGCGGCGGTACGAGTTGACCGTCGGGTTGGTGAAGGCCAGCAGCGACGGCGCGTGGTGCAGCAGGCCGCCGATGTACCAGCGGGCGGTGTCGGACAGGCCGGCGTAGCCGGTCTCGTCGTAGAACAGCGGCTCGCCGTTCAGCCAGAGGCTCTGGTGGGTGTGCATGCCCGAGCCGTTGTCGCCGAAGAGCGGCTTCGGCATGAAGGTGGCCGTCCTGCCGTTCGCCCAGACCTCGCTCTTCACGATGTACTTGAACAGCTGGAGCTGGTCGGCGGCGTGCAGCAGCGTCGAGAACCTGTAGTTGATCTCCGACTGGCCGGCGGTGCCGACCTCGTGGTGCGAGCGCTCGACGGTGAAGCCGTTGTCGACCAGCCGGCGCACGATCTTGTCGCGCAGGTCGGCGAAGTGGTCCACCGGCGGCACCGGGAAGTAGCCGCCCTTGTACGCGGTCTTGTAACCGCGGTTGCCGCCCTCCTCCTCGCGGCCGGTGTTCCAGGCGCCCTCGACCGAGTCGATGTAGTAGTAACCCCTGTTCGCGGCGGTCTCGTGCCGGATCGAGTCGAAGATGTAGAACTCCGCCTCGGCGCCGAAGTACGCGGTGTCGGCGATGCCGCTGGCCGCGAGGTACGCCTCGGCCTTCTTCGCCACGTTCCGCGGGTCCCGGGAGTAGGCCTCGCGGGTGAACGGGTCGTGGATGAAGAAGTTGAGCGCGAGGGTCTTCTGCGCGCGGAACGGGTCGATGAAGGCGGTCGCGACGTCCGGGAGCAGGAGCATGTCCGACTCGTGGATGGCCTGGAAACCGCGGATCGACGAACCGTCGAACGCGAGACCGTCGGTGAAGACGCTGTCGTCGAAGGACTCCACCGGCAGGTTGAAGTGTTGCATCACGCCGGGCAGGTCACAGAAACGTACGTCGACGAACTTTACGTCCTCATTCTTGAGGTACCGCAGGAGTTCCTCGGGATTGGCGAACACAACGTCCTCCTGGCTCCACAGGGTGGCTGGCTCCTGGCGACGCTATGGCCCCGGGGTTGCCCGGCCGTGTCCCTTCTGTTTCCGCCGTGTTACGTCCCTCGCGGTGCGTCATCGGCGCCGGTCAGGGGCCACCGGATGTCCGTTCGGACGTTACCCGCCGTGACGTTCGGTCGCAGATCAACGGGTTCATCCGATTCTGCGGTGGGTGTGGATCCGACCACCCGGCGCCTGGCTACCCTTGGCGGCTGTGACCACGCCGCAGCGCCCCGTGCCGCCCGCCGACGATTCCGGGTTCGTCCCGCCCAGCCTGGGCCGCCGCTTCGGCGCCCTGGTGATCGACTGGGTGCTCTGCCTGCTGGTGTCCAACATCTTCGCCGACCCGGTCCGGGACGGCTGGGCCCCGGTCGTGGTGCTGATCGTCGAGTACGGCTTCTTCCTGGGCCTGTTCGCGCAGACCCCCGGCATGTACGTCACCCGGGTCCGGTGCGTCGACTGGGCCGACGGCGGGCGGATCGGGCTCGTCCGCGCCCTGCTGCGCGGCGCGCTGCTGGCGCTGGTCGTCCCGGCCCTGATCATGGACGGGCAGCGCCGCGGGCTGCACGACCGCCTCACCGGCTCGGTCGTCACGTCCGTCACGTACGTCACACCGGAGCGCGCCGCGACCCGGCGGTAGCGCGCCCGACGCCCAGGCGGACGAGTCGGGCTCAGCGACCCCGGGTCTGGCGGAACGCCCCGCGCGGCGGGCGCATGTTCTTCGGGATCGCGCCCTTGGGCAGCTGCGGGCGGGCGGTGAGCGCCTTGAGCCGCTTGTCGAGCGAGTTGACGTCCTTGCCGCTGAGGTTGCGCGGCAGCCGCATCAGGGTCATCCGCAGCTTGCGGATCGGCAGCTCGCCCTCCTCGCGGCCGATCACGTAGTCGTACAGCGGGGCGCTGCCGATCACCTTGGCCAGCCGCCGCTTCTCCTGCCCGAGCAGGCCGCGCACCCGCTGCGGGTTGCCCTCGGCCAGCAGGACCACGCCGGGACGGCCGATCACCAGGTGCACCATGTCCATCTGGGTCGTCGAGCTGACGGCGGGGGTGACCCGCCAGTCGCCGCGCATGCTCTCCATGATCTGCGCCGCCGCGCCGGGCTGCCCCTCGGCGGCGTTCATCATCGCCGCGTTGGACCGCAGGTTGAGCACGATCAGCAGCGCGAGCAGCGCGAACAGGATGCCCAGCGGCAGCCAGAACCAGCCCCAGAGGATCACCGCGACCACGGTCAGCGCGAGCGGGATCAGCACCGCGCCGGCGGCCAGCGGGGCGAACCACCTGTCCTGCTTGGCGGTGAACCGGAACACCATCCCGATCTGCTTCAGCCGCTGGCCGAACGAGACCTTCTCCTGGGGCTTTGCCATGCCGCAGAGTCTAGTGGCCCCCGCCCACCCCGTTGATCCGCGCCCGGCACCTCGCCCGCGGGACGCTCAGGCGCCCGCCGGGACGCTGCCGCGGGACGCTCAGGCGCCCGCCGGAACGCTGCCGCGGGCGGCCAGGGCCTGCCGGTAGAGCCGCCCCGCCCGGTACGACGAGCGCACCAGCGGCCCGCTCAGCACCCCGGCGAAGCCGATCTCCTCGGCCTCCTCGCGCAGCTCGACGAACTCCTCCGGCCTGACCCACCGGCTCACCGGGTGGTGCCGGGGCGACGGGCGCAGGTACTGCGTGACCGTGACCAGCTCGCAGCCCGCCTCGTGCAGGTCGCGCAGCGCCTGGGACACCTCGGCCCGCTCCTCGCCCATGCCCAGGATCAGGTTGCTCTTGGTCACCAGGCCCGCGGCGCGGGCCTGCCGGATCACGCCCAGCGAGCGCTCGTAGCGGAACGCCGGCCGGATCCGCTTGAAGATCCGGGGCACCGTCTCGACGTTGTGCGCCAGCACCTCCGGGCGGGCGCCGAAGACCTCGGCCAGCTGCTCGGGGACCGCGTTGAAGTCGGGGATCAGCAGCTCCACGCCGCACCCCGGCTGGAGCGCGTGGATCTGCCGGACCGTCTCGGCGTACAGCCACGCCCCGCCGTCGGGCAGGTCGTCGCGGGCGACGCCGGTGACCGTCGCGTACCGCAGGCCCATCGCCACCACCGACTCCGCCACCCGGCGCGGCTCGTCGGCGTCGAACTCCGCCGGCTTGCCCGTGTCGATCTGGCAGAAGTCGCAGCGCCGGGTGCACTGGTCGCCGCCGATGAGGAACGTCGCCTCCCGGTCCTCCCAGCACTCGTAGATGTTGGGGCAGCCGGCCTCCTGGCAGACGGTGTGCAGCCCCTCGCGCGAGACCAGCCCGCGCAGCTGGGTGTACTCCGGCCCCATCCTGGCCTTCACCTTGATCCACGGCGGCTTGCGCTCGATCGGCGTCTCGGCGTTGCGCGCCTCGATCCGCAGCATGCGCCGCCCCTCGGGGGCGACGGTCCCGGTACGCGCGGCGGCGCTCGTCGGCTGCTCTGCCGTAGGCGCGGAGTGCTCGATCGTCACAAACCGAGCCTACGCCCGACGGCCGCCGTCGATGAACGTCGGGCGACGCCCGTCACCCCCGGAAACCCTGTGACGCCGCGCACCGTCGCCGACGAAAACCCCGTCACATCCGCCCCGGCCGGCTGTTACGCTCGCCCGCAAAGCTGTGACGGAGCCGAGTAGCGCGCCGACCCGCCAGCCCAGAGAGCCGCCGGTCGCTGAGAGGCGGTCTGGTGCCGGCGCGCGAAGACCCCGCCGGCCTCGCCCAGGTGGTGGTCACCGACCCGGCCATACGCGCCGCCGTCGACAAGCTCACCGAGGAGACCGTCGTCGAGGTCACCGCCACGGTGGTCGCACGGCGCGGATGCGCCGCTCCCGAGGTCGCGGCGGCCGCGGCCCCCGCCGGGGTCGAGCTGACCGAGCCCACCGTACGACCGCTCGGCCCGCCCGCCGTACCGCCGCCCTTCGACCTGTACCGGCCGGCGCTGACCGCGACCCTGCCCACCCAGCTCGACCACGCCCCGACCGCGCTGCGCCACCCGTCGCGGTCGGCCGCGCTGCGGGTCTCGGCGGCGAGCGTGGCCGGCTTCCGGGCCGCCCTGGACGCCCGCGACTTCGTGGAGATCCACACCCCGAAGGTGGTCGCCTCGTCGACCGAGTCCGGCGCGAACGTCTTCGCGCTGGACTGGTTCGGCCGGCCCGCGTACCTGGCCCAGTCGCCGCAGTTCTACAAGCAGCTCATGGTCGGTGTCTTCGAGCGGGTGTACGAGGTCGGGCCGGTGTTCCGGGCCGAACCGCACGACACCGTCCGGCACCTGGCCCAGTACACCTCCCTCGACGCCGAGCTGGGGTTCGTCACCGACCACCGCGACGTCATGGCCGTGCTGCGCGACACCCTCGCCGGGATGCTCGACGCGGTCGCCGACCGGGCCGGCGCCGCCCTGGCCACGCTCGGCGTGACGCCCCCGCCGGTGCCGGCGCAGATCCCGGTGGTGCACTTCACCGAGGCGCTGGCCATCGCCGGCGCGCCGGCCGACGAGCCGGACCTCGCCCCCGCCCACGAGCGGGCGCTGGGGGAGTGGGCCCCGCCGGGAGCACGGCTCGGAGTTCCTCTTCGTCACCGGGTACCCGATGGCGAAGCGGCCCTTCTACACCCACCCGGACCCGGCGCGGCCGGCGTACTCGAACGGGTTCGACCTGCTGTTCCGCGGCGTGGAGCTGGTCACCGGCGGGCAGCGCCTGCACCGCTACGACGACTACCTGGCGGCCCTGGCGGCGCGCGGCGAGCCGGTCGAGCCGTACGCCGGCTACGTCGACGCGTTCCGGCACGGGATGCCGCCCCACGGCGGCTTCGCGATCGGCCTGGAACGCTTCGTCGCCCGCCTCACGGGCGCGACGAACGTCCGGGAGGTGACCGCCTTCCCCCGCGACCTGCACCGGCTGACCCCCTGAACGGGGTGTGACCGGGCCGTCGCCTCCGGCCCCCACCCACCCCTCGGTTTCGCGCCCTTTGCTCTGCACCCACGGACGCAGCGGTCACCGGGAGTGTGTGGTGCGTCGACGGGTGCAGAGCGAAGGGCCCGAAAGTAGTCGGTGGTGGTGGGCGGTGGTGTGACCCTGGGTGACGAGACGGGGGTCGGTCGGCGAGGACGGCACGCGCTGGAAGCCGGGCCGCCCGCGAGATCAGGCCGGGCCGAGCAGGTCCCAGGCGTGAGGTCGATCCGCACCAGCGTCAGTCCGCGACCGTGACCAGGGTGGGGAGCCGCCGCTCGACCACCGGCAGCACGTCGGCGACCGTGACCGGGCGGCCCAGCTCGGCGGTGAGGGAGGTGACCCCGGCGTCCCGGATGCCGCAGGGCACGATCCGGTCGAAGTACGTCAGGTCGCAGTCGCAGTTGATCGAGAAGCCGTGCAGGGTGACCCCGCGGGCGACCCGGATGCCGATGGCGGCCACCTTGCGGGCCGGCCCCCGGTCGTCCTCCGGCACCCAGACCCCGCTGCGCCCCTCGACCCGGCCGGCGGCCAGGCCGAACTCGGCGCAGACGTCGATCAGCAGCTGCTCGGTGCGGCGCACGTACGCGACCACGTCGACCGGGTCGGGCAGTCGCACGATCGGGTAGCCGACCAGCTGCCCCGGACCGTGCCAGGTGATCTTGCCGCCCCGGTCGACATCCACCACGGGGGTGCCGTCCATCGGCCGGTCCCACGGCTCGGTGCGCTTGCCGGCGGTGTAGACGCTCGGGTGCTCCAACAGCAGCACGGTGTTCCCGCGCTCGCCGGCCACCACCGACTCGTGCAGTCGGCGCTGCTCGTCCCACGCGGCCTGGTAGTCGAGCACCCCGGCGCGGACGGCCGTGAGGCCCGGAATCGTCGTCGTCACGCCGACCAGCCTAGTCCCGTACCCGCCGGTCACCTCCCGTGAGCCGGCTCACGGCCGCGTCCCCGGCCGCGCGCACGGCCGCGCCTCCGCCGGCGGGACCCGTCACGCCGGCGGGGGCACCTTCCACAGCCAGACGTCGTCGACCCGCTCGGGGGGCCCGAGCAGGGCCGTGGCGGTGCGCCGCAGGGCGTCCTCGTCGACGTCGTACTTGGCGCCGTGCACCCGGTCGGGGAGGACCACCACCTCGACCTTCCAGTAGTGCAGGTCGGCCAGGGCTTCCCTGATGCTGCCCTCGGTGACGATCGGGACGAGGCCGTCCCGGCCGGCGGAGAACATCAGGCTGTCGAAGGTGCGGGGCACCGGGCCGATCCGGCCCCGGCCGTCCGGGCCGCCGGGCCCGAGGAAGAACCCGGCCGGGATGCGGAACTCGCCCTGCCGGTCGGCCAGCGCGTACGCCTGCCAGCGCTGCCCGTCCGGGGTGAGGTCGATGGTCACCGGCAGCGGGGTGAGCACCCCGCCCGGGGAGACGTACCGCTTCCAGGTGCCGGCCGTGATGAAGGCCGGCACCGGCTCGCGGACGCTGGTCAGCAGCGGCGTGGGCAGCAGGGGCAGGAGGGCGGCCGCGAAGCCGACGGCCCACGCCGCCGTCGCGGCGCGGCGCCGGGGCGGCTGCGCGCGCAGCCGGTCGACGGCGTACGCCAGCAGCAGGCCGAGCACCACCGCCACCACCAGGGCGAACCGGGCCGGCAGGGCGGCGTTGACCACCGGCAGGTTGTCCAGCAGCCGGAACGGCAGCGAACGGTCGCTGCGCTGGCCGTCGAACTTCATCCGGGGCCCCCAGGAGAGCACCGCGAACACCACGGCGGTCACGGCGAGGCCCCAGACGGTGGCCCGGCGGGCGCGGTCCCGCCACCACAGGAAGCCGACGCAGGCGACCGCGAGCAGCAGCAGCGGCACCCCGAAGAACGAGTTCTCCTCCGTGGGGTTCGGCGCCAGCGAGGTGCCGAGGCCCGCCTCGCCGGCGAGGGATCGGCGCGGGTACGCCCAGTACGCGGCGATGTCCTCGGAGTGCACGAGCGGGTCGAAGCCGGTGCCGTGGTACCGCTGCGGCCCGGCGAAGTGCAGCCACAGCGGGTACGCCAGCAGCACCCCGGCGGTCAGCGCGGTCACCGCGAGCCCGCGCAGGAAGGGGGGCAGCGCGGCCCGGGCCTGCGCCCGCCGGCTCGGGTGCAGCGCCCAGACGGCGAGGAACAGCGCCAGCGCGAGGGCGGTGAAGAACAGCCCCTCGGCCGCGACGGAGAACGCCACCGCGACGGCGACGCCCAGCAGGATCCCGTCGCGCAGCCAGTGCCCCGGGCGGCGCAGCGCGAACAGCCGCCAGGCCAGCAGCGGCACCAGCCAGCCGGCGGTCCAGTTCAGGTGGGCGTTGGCGTGCGACACCATGCCGGGGGAGTAGGCGATGAACAGCGCGCCGACCGCCGCCGCGAGCCGGCTGCGCACGAGGTGCCGGGAGAGCACCCAGTACCAGACCAGCGCGGTGGCGGCCAGGTTGAGGGTGAGGATCACCAGGAACGTCGCCGGGGGCCCGATCAGGTACGTCAGCGGCGCGAACACGGCCGCGTACACGGTGATCGAGGTGTTGACCGCGAGGTTCACCCCGTGCGGGACGTTGAGCAGGTACGTCAGCAGCGGGTTCTCCCCGTGCGTGAGCGCGTGCCCGCCGAAGGCGAGCAGCCACTCGAACAGCGCCTGGTCGCTGGAGTTGACGGTGATCGCCCGGTGGTTCGGGTCCCGCCACAGGCCGCTGGTCACCCAGACGGCGAGTCCGATCGCGAGCAGCGCGGCGATCAGGTCGGCGCGCCGGTCGCGCGCGGCGGCGGGGCCGGACGTCGGTCCGGTGGCCAGGGACGGGGAGGACGGCACGCAGCGGACGTTACCAACCGGACCTGGACACGCCGGTACGACACGGAAGCTGACCAGTCGGACACCGACACACTTCGGCGTACGTCAATGTGTGATCGCCGGCCATGTCGGTGGCCGATAACACAGATGTAACGTCGCGGCAAGTCGGACGTGACTCAGTTCACAATCCACCGTAGGAGGTGGCCCGTGCGCCGCTCCCCGTCCCCGCTCGCCCGGCTCGCCGCAGTCGCCGCCGGGATCACCCTCGCCGCGGCGGCCCTGGTCGCCGTGTCCGCGCCCGCCCAGGCCGCCAGCCTCACCCAGGTCACCGGCTTCGGCTCCAACCCCGGCAACCTGGCCATGTACGCCTACCGCCCCGACGGGCTGCCCGCCAACTCGCCCGCCGTGGTGCTGCTGCACGGCTGCTCCCAGAACGCGTCGACGTACTTCACCAACTCGGGCTGGCGGAAGTACGCCGACCAGTGGCAGTTCGCCCTGATCGTGGCCCAGCAGCCCTCGGCCAACAACTCCAGCTCCTGCTTCAACTGGTTCGAGACCGGCGACACCGCCCGGGGCCAGGGCGAGGCGCTGTCGATCAAGCAGATGGTCGACTACGCCAGGAGCAACTACGGCCTCGACGCCGGCCGGATCTTCGTCAGCGGCCTCTCCGCGGGCGGGGCGATGAGCGCGGTCATGCTGGCCACGTACCCCGACGTCTTCGCCGCCGGCTCGGTCGTCGCCGGGCTGCCGTACCGCTGCGCCACCAGCTCGACCAGCGCGTTCTCCTGCATGAACCCGGGCGTCGACAAGACCCCCGCCGCGTGGGGCGACCTGGTCCGCAACGCGTACCCGGGGTACGCCGGCCGCCGCCCCCGGGTGGCGATCTGGCACGGCACGTCCGACTTCACGGTACGGCCGATGAACGCCGTCGAGTCCCGCGACCAGTGGACCAACGTGCTGGGCGTGTCGCAGACCCCGACCAGCACGACCACGCTGCCCGCCGGCACCAGCCTGGAGGTGTACGGCAACGACGCCGTCCGCCTCTACCGGATCGCCGGGATGGGGCACGGCACCCCCGTCGACCCGGGCGCGGGCGCCGACCAGTGCGGCACCGCCGGGGCGTACTTCCTGGACACCATCTGCTCGGCGTACCGGGACGCGGTCTTCTTCGGCCTGGGCAGCGCCGCGCCGAGCCCGACGCCGACCACCTCGCCCACGCCGGCCCCGACCTGCGTCACCGCCAGCAACTACGCGCACGTCGTCGCGGGCCGCGCCTACCAGTCCGGCGGGTACGCGTACGCGCTCGGCAGCAACCAGAACATGGGCCTCTACAACACCTTCACGTCGACGACCCTGCGGCAGACCGGCCCGAGCTACTGGGTGATCGGCTGCTGAGACGCCGTGGCCGGGAGGGCCCCCTTTGCCGGGGCCCTCCCTTCGTTCACTCGGTCAGGGCGGCGCGCAGCGCGCCCGGCAGGTCCTGGTGGCGGTAGGTGAAGCCGGCCCGGGTGAGGGCGCCGGGCAGCACCCGGGCGCTGGTCAGGGCCTCGTGGGCGAAACCGCCGAGCGCGAGCCTCAGCGCCGGCGCGGGAATCGGGATGACCGCCGGGCGGTGCAGCTGGCGGGCCAGTTCCCTCGTGAACTCGGCGTTGGTGACCGGGTTCGGCCCGACGGCGTTCACCGGGCCGGCGACGTCGTCCCGCTCCAGCAGGAACGCGGCCACGCGCAGCCAGTCGGCCAACGAGATCCACGGCAGCCACTGCCGGCCGCTGCCGAGCCGCCCCGCGATCCCCAGCCGGAACGGCAGCAGCTGCGGCTTGAGCATCCCGCCGTCGCGGTGCAGCGGCAGCCCCGTGCGCAGCCGGACCACCCGTGCACCCGCGTCCTCGGCCGGACGGGTGGCCGCCTCCCAGACCCGGCAGACGTCGGCCAGGAAGCCCTCGCCCGCCGGGGCGTCCTCGTAGACGACCCGGTCGCCGGTGTTGCCGTACCAGCCGACGGCGGAGGCGTTGAGCAGCACCGCCGGCCGGTCGGCCGCCGGCAGCTCGGCGATTCTGATCGCCAGGGTCGTCGTGGTGTCGACCCGGCTCGACCGGATCAGCCGCTTGTACCCGTCGTTCCACCGCCGGTCGCCGACGCCGGCGCCGGCCAGGTTGACCACCGCGTCGGCCTCGGCGACCGCCGCCGGGTCCAGCTCCGCGGCCGACGGGTTCCACTGCCGTTCGTCGGGGGTGCGCGCCGGCCGCCGGACCAGGCGGGTGACCTGGTGCCCGTCGGCGGTGAGCCGCTCGACCAGCCGGGTGCCCAGGAAGCCGGACGCGCCGGCCATGAGGATGCGCATAGGCCCATCTTCGGGCACGCGGCCCCGGTCCATCCGGCGAGTGGCGTACGGAGCACGCGGACCCCGCCGTGCCCGCCCGCCGTGCCGTGCCCGCCCGCCGTGCCGTGCCGTGCCGTGCCCGCCCGCCGTGCCGTGCCCGCCCGCCGTGCCGTGCCCGCCCGCCGTGCCGTGCCCGCCCGCCGTGCCGTGCCCGCCCGCCGTGCCGTGCCCGCCCGCCGGGCCCGGCCCCTGTGGAGCTGCCCCGCCTGTGCGCCCGGGGCAGGGGGCGCCTCGACGGCGTGAATCCGATTCACGACAGTGGCGGGCCGCTTCCGATCATGATCCCCACAATGGTCGGTGCTGACGGCCTCCGGGTCAGGCCGACCCGGGTGCTGAACGGGCTGTGCTCCGGGCCTTGTGCCGGGAGCACAGCCCCAGTTGGGCGCCCTCCGGCCCGTCGTGCGGTTCCAAGCCAGGACGACCCCGGTCGATCCGCTGGGGTATCGTGCCCCGGCGGTCGACAGGAGAAGAGGGCACGGCGCATGGCGGGATGAGGACGGCGAACGCTCGGCGGCGCCTGGTGGGGGTTGTGGCGGTGGTCCTGGCCGGGCTCGTGACCGCGACCGGATGCACACGCCTCAGCGATGTCGCCGAGCCGGCGGCGGAGGCGATTCCCACGTCCTCTCCCGCCGCGATGCGCCTGACCAAGCCCGAGCTGTTGTCGGGACGCTGGCCCGAGTCGCTCGACCGGCGCCTGCACCTGCAGGCGCGGCAGGCCATGGGCGGCTTCAAGCAGCTGCTTGACGGGGAGCCGACGAGCGCGGTCGGGACCGCCTACACGCTGTCGGCCGAGGAGTACTCCGCGGAGCGCGGCGTGCACAGCCCGGACGGCCAGCGCGCCGTCCTGATCAGCGGGGTGTCCGGCAGAGTCGTCGCGCCCGAGGCGACCCTGGACACGGTGTTCGCGGGGCTGACGCGGTTGCGCGGCATCACGCCGACCGAACCCGGCCCGCTGGGCGGCGTGGCTCGCTGCGGCGACCTGTGGGTTGGTGCGGGTCACCTTGTCCCACAAACGGCTGTTCCGCCCGGCACCGGTCCTGCTGCGGCCCGACGGGCGCGAATCTTGGTATGAAACGGCCCCTCCGGGGGCATTTTCGTACCAAGATTTCCCGGCGGTCTCGGCGTCGTCGGTCACCACCACCCGCTGCACCAGCGCCTCCAGCGGCGGTGGCTCGGCCCGGCCGGCCGCCCCGGCGGCGACGCACGCGAGCTGCGCCTCGATCTGGTCGGCGCGCCAGCGCGCCTCGTGCATGTGGCCGTCGGCGAGCGTACGGCCGAAGCCGGCGAGCCCGACGATGTCGGCGTGCGCGCCGGCCCAGCGCAGCAGGGTCGAGTTGGACGTCCCGACGGTCAGCGGGATGCGTCGCTGGACCGGTCGGGGCGACTTCAGGTTGGCCGCGTGCATGGTCAGGTCGGGGAAGTCCACGGTGACCTCCTCGCCGTCGAGCAGGGCGCGGACGGCCTCGGTGGCGGCGATGCAGCGGCGTACCCGGCCGGCGACGTCGGGGCGTTCCCGGCCGACGGCGCGCCACTCGGCCGGGGTGTGGCCGGCGCCGACGCCCAGCCGGGCCCGCCCGCCGGAGATCAGGTCGAGCGTGGCCACGTCGGTGGCCAGCAGCATGGGCTCGCGGACGCCGAGGTTCGACACGTTCGAGCCGAGCCCGATCGTCGAGGTGACGGATGCGGCGGCGGCCAGCGCGACGAACGGGTTTCCACAGGAGCCGGGGTGGTCGGCGGCGAGCAGGGCGTCGAAGCTGGCCGCCTCGGCGCGCCGGGCGAGGTCGAGCCAGCTTGCGGCGTCGGTGGGGGTGGACTGGAGGGAGAACGTCACCGCCGGCCCAGCCTCCGCTGTCGACGCCCGCCGGGCCAGCCCGCCGGGCCAGCCCGCCGGGCCAGCCCGCCGGGCCGATTTCTGCCCACCGCCGAATCTGCCCACCGCCGAATCTGCCCACCGCCGAATCTGCCGACGGCCGAATCCGCCGCCGGGGCTGCGTCCCGGCAGCCGGCACCTGTTCTGCTGCCTGTGGAGCTGCCCCGTCCATGCGCCCGCCTGCTGTCCCGGCCGCGGGTGCCCGGTGTGGGTGATGATGGGGCCGTCGGCGATGCCGCCCCGGCCGATGCCGGTGCAGGCCCGTCCACCCGATCGTCACGGCCGCTACGACAGGGCCGACCGGCGCCTTCGCCGGGGTGCCCGGGCGCGCTGCCGTCGGGAGACAGGCCGTGGTCTTTGCCCCGTCTGTGCGGGCAGCTCCACAGGCGTCCGATCCCACCACTTTCTCCCGGCCGAGAGGGGCAGCACGCTCACGGCCAGGACGATGGTCGCCGGCCGGCGGGGTCCCGCATCCCGTACCGTCACGCGCAGGCCGCGGTGGGGCACCCGTTCGACGTGGGGGCGGGACGGCCCGCCGGTGGGCGGGGCCGGGGGACCCGGCGGTGCGGGCTCTCCCGCGCCCGTTCCCGCGCCCACGCGTGGACCAGCGGGTTCATCCGGTACCCGTCCGAGCCCGTCGGGTCGATCAGGTGCACGGCGGCGAGCGCGTGCAACCGGCGGCGTGCCTCCGGCGCGGGCAGGCCGGCGCGGGCCGCGACCGTGCGGGCGGTGAAGGCGAGGCCCGCGGCCGCGACGGTCGGTAGCAACGCCCGCGCCGGCTCGTCGAGGGCGTGGTAGCTGGCGTCGAACGCGGCCCGCAGGTCGATCGTCGGGTCGCCGTGCGGGTCGAGGCCGTCCAGCGGCCCGGCGGCGTCGAGCAGGTCCGCGTACGCGCTGGCGTGCTGCTCCGGGCGGTCGGCGAGGCCGACGGCGGCGACGCGCAGCGCCATGGGAAGCCCGCCGCAGTGGCCGGCCACCCGGGCCAGGGCAGCCGGCTCCCGCTGAGCCCGTGGCGCGCCCAGCATCGCGGCGAGCAGCGCGACCGCCTCTCGCTCGCCTAGGGCGGGCAGCCGGAGCCGGTGACCTCCCTCGCGGGCGACCAGGCCGGAGAGCCGGCTGCGGCTGGTGACCACCGTCAGACAGTCCGGCCCGGCCGGCAACAGCGGGGCCACCTGCGCGGCGTGCGGGCGTCGTCGAGGACGACCAGCAGCCGCAGGGGGTACGTCAGCGAGCGGTACAGCGCGATCCGGTCGGCCGGATCGGCTGGCAGGTCCGCGGGCGGCACGCCGAGGAAGCGCAGCAGCCGGGCCAGCGCGGCGTGCGTGGCGGCGGCCGGCCGCCCGGCGAAGCCGTCCAGCTCGACGTGCAGCTGCCCGTCCGGGTAGTGCCGGGCGACCCGGTGCGCCCAGTGCACCGTGGTCGCCGTCTTGCCGGTGCCGGCGCCCCCCGACGAGCAGGGCGAGCGCGGGCTGCCGCCGGTCGGCCTGCTCGCGCCGGACGGCGTCGAGCTGGTCCAGCACCCCCTGGCGGCCGACGAAGGGCGCCGCCGGCCGGGGCAGCAGGTGCGGCGTGGCCGCTCCGACCGGCCCGCCCTGCAGCGACCGCCAGACCGCCTCCCACCGCGCCCGGTCGGTGGGGGGCGCCCCACAGGCCATGACGAAGCCGCGCACGGTCTCCAGCCGGGGCAGCTCGTGGAAGGACGGGTTGCCCGCCCACACCTTGAGTGACCGTAGCCGGTCGACGAACTCGGCCACGTTCCGCGCCGACCCGGGATCCGGCGGCGAGTCGTCCCAGACCATGTCTCCCCCGTATCCGTGGTTGCCCGGACCGCCCCAATCTATCGGCACCAATCGATTTGTGTCACGAGGTGGTCGCGCCGGGTTCGGTCTGCGCGGTCGGCGGCGGAGCGGATGGCTCCGAGTGTCGGTGCGCCGGCGGGTCGGCCGACTCCGGCCGGGTTCGGCCGAAACCATAGCCAGCGACCGTCATCGATCGGAATGATCACCGCGCCGGGGTCTCCGGCGGCGGGGGCGACCGTCACGAGGGGTCGACGTCCCGCCTTCCCTGACGAAAGGTCTGCCCACCCATGCAGAGATCAGTCCGGCGCTTGATCACCAGGTCGGCCAGCCGGCGCGCGTCCGTCTGGCTGCGGGTGCCGTACCGGTCGGTGAACCTCTGCTGGACGTACGCGGCCTGCGCCGGCAGCGCCGCGACGAGCAGGTCGCGGGCGGTGTACCCGGCGGCGGCGAGAAGTACGACCGGGCCGGGGACGGCCGTGCTTCCCCGCCTGGGTGTCCGGCCACGCCACCATCGGCGCGGCGTGGGCCGGCATCATGCGCAGCACCTTCGGCGACGCGGTGTCGTTCGTCGGGACGACGGAGGACCCGCACGCGGTCGGGGTGACCCGCTGGTGAGCTGACCGCCGGGCAGGACCGCCCCGCCGCGCCGGACGCGCCGCGGGGCGGTCGTGCCGCCGCCACGCTGCCCCGGAGCCTACCCGCAGCGTCCCCCTCGCGCGGGGTCCTCCGGCTCCTCCGGCGCCCCGGCCTTGTCGAGCTCGTCCTCGTGCCACCGGGCCCGCCAGGCGGCCTCGTGCGCCTCGTGGGTGGTGCGCTCGTGGAAGACCATCGCGTGCAGCGCCTGCCGGGCCTCGTTCATGGTCAGCACCTCGACCACGCAGAGACCCACGCAGATCCCGGTCGCCAGGCCGAGGGCGGCCAGCCCGGGCAGGTGCGGGGCGGCCGGGATGCCGGCGGCCAGCACCACGACGGTGCCGACCCGGGACCAGGACAGGGTGCGCAGCGTGCGGAGCTGGAACAGCATGTTCCCGCCCAGGTAGCAGATCAGGCCGCCGTAGAGCAGTCGCACGTCCTGGCCGCTGGCCACCCCGTAGAAGGGGGTATGCGGGTCGGCGATGTCGTCCAGGATCCCCTCTGCGCCGAGGGAGAACAGGATGATCCCCGCGATCATCGGCAGGAAGAGGTAGGCGTGGCCGTCGCGGGCCATCGTCATCCGGGGGCGGCCCTGCGCGGCGTGCAGCGCGATCCGGGCGGCCGGCCCGATCATGTCGAAGTGGGCCCACCAGAGGGCCGCGGTGAGGAAGATGCCGAGGGCGGCGGCGACGACCGCCGGCCAGGTCGGCACCTGGCCGAGGAGGTTGCTGCCGACGCCGATCGAGATGACCGACTCGCCCAGGGCGATGATGAGGATGAAGTCGTACCGTTCCGTCCAGTGCTCCGCCGACGGGACCGTCCAGTTCCGGGTGCCGCTGATGATTCCCGTGGCGTACTGGAGGAGCACCACGGTCGCCCAGAGCCCGTCCCGGACCCATGCCGCCCACTGGGGGTCGTCGATCTGGCCGGGGATCAGCGCCGCGGCGAGCAGCAGGAAGGTGCTCAGCACGAGCTCCGGCGCGAGCCGGGCGAGCTGCCGCAGTTCCTCCGGGTCGCGTCGCACGGCGTGCAGGTACAGCAGCACGTGCGCGGTGCGCAGCACCACGTAGGCCAGCGCAACGACGACCGGCCCGGCGGCGCCCCCGTGCGGGTTCCCGAACGCCTGGGGCAGCCCCAGGGCGAAGCAGAACAGCGCGGCCATCGCGAGGACCATCAGCACCGGGACGAAGCCCGCGCCGAGCCGGACCCGGGTGGCCACGATGCTGTGGATCACCCAGGCCCACCACAGCACCGCCAGCACCAGCATGCCGCGCAGCAGGGACGTGCCGCTGATCTGGACGGCCGTGGCCCGGGTGATGATGAAGAAGGAGAAGACGAAGACCAGGTCGAAGAACACCTCGAACCGGTCGACCCGGGCGCCCGGGGCCACGGCCACGGCCGGCCCGAGCCGCCCGCGTCCCCCGTAGCCGCCCACCCGTCCACTCTGCCGAGCGGACGACGGGGCGGGTGCGGGTTCGACGGGAGTCCCCCCGCGAGCGGGACCGGCGGGTGAAACGGCGCGGGGCGCCCCGGTCGGTGTGACCGGGGCGCCCCGCGTCCGGCGGCGCTGCGGGTTACAGGCCCAGCTCGGCCTCGAAGTTGCCGGCCTCCAGCCGCTCCTTGACCGCGACCAGGAAGCGGGCGGCGTCCGCGCCGTCGATGAGCCGGTGGTCGTACGACAGGGCCAGGTAGACCATCGAGCGGACCGCGATCACCTCGCCGAGCTCCGGGTCGTTCACCACGACCGGCCGCTTGACCACGGCGCCCGTGCCGAGCATCGCCGACTGCGGGCTCGGCACGATCGGGGTGTCGAAGAGGGCGCCCCGGCTGCCGGTGTTGGTCAGGGTGAAGGTCGCCCCGGCGATCTCGTCCGGGTTGATCTTGTTGGTGCGGGTGCGGTCCGCCAGGTCGGCGATCCGCTTGGCCAGCCCGCCCAGGTTCAGGTCACCCGCGTTGTGGATCACCGGCACCATCAGGCCGCGCTCGGTGTCCACCGCGATGCCCAGGTGCTCGGCGGCCGGGTAGGTGATCGTGCCGGCGTCCAGGTCCATGCTGGCGTTGACGATCGGGTACGCCTGCAGCGCCTCGACGGCCGCCAGGCCGAAGAACGGCAGGAACGACAGCTTCACGCCGTGCCGCTGCTGGAACGAGTCCTTGGCCCGCGCCCGCAGCTTGGCGACCTTGGTGACGTCCACCTCGACCACCGTGGTGAGCTGCGCCATCTCGTGCAGCGACTCCTGCATCCGCTTGGCGATGACCGCGCGAATCCGGGGCAGCTTCTCGGTGGTGCCCCGCTTCGCGCTCGGCTGGGGCTTCGCGGCCGGCTTGGCCGGGGCCGCCGCGGCGGCCGGCTGGGCGGCCGGTGCCGGCGCGGCCTTGGCGGCCTTGGCCCGCTCCGCCGCCTCGAGCACGTCCTGCTTGCGGATCCGGCCGCCGACGCCGGTGCCCCGCACGGCGGAGAGGTCCACGCCGTGCTCGCCGGCGAGCTTGCGTACCAGCGGGGTCACGTAGCCGGCCGCCTCCTCGCCGCCCCCCTGCGCGGGCGCCGTGGGGCGCTGCGGGACGGCGGTCGGCGCCGCCGGGGTCGCCTGCCGCTCGGCCTGCGCGGGCCGGGCCGCGGTCTCGGCCTCCGCCGCCGGCTCGTTGTACGACAGGCCCGGGGTCGGCTCCTCGACCTTCGGCGCCGGGGCCTCGACCTTCGGCGCCGGGGCCTCGACCTTCGGCGCCGGGGCCTCGACCTTCGGCGCCGGGGCCTCGGCCTTCGGCGCCGGCTTCGCCGCGGGCGGCTCCGGCGCGGCCGCGGGCTTCGGCTCGGGCTTCGGCTCCGCCGCCGGGGCGGCACCGGCCGCGCCGACGACCGCCAGGTCGGCGCCCACCGCCGCGGTCTCGTCCTCGGCGACCTTGATCTCCAGCAGCGTGCCGGCGACCGGCGACGGGATCTCGGTGTCGACCTTGTCGGTGGAGACCTCGAGCAGCGGCTCGTCGACCTCGACAGTGTCGCCGACCTGCTTGAGCCAGCGGGTGACCGTACCCTCGGTGACGCTCTCGCCGAGGGCCGGCATCTTCACCGGGGTGCCCTGGCCCGACGGGGCCGCAGCGGCCGGGGCTGCAGCGGCCGGGGCCGCAGCGGCCGGGGCCGGCTCCTGCACGGCCGGCTGCTCCGCCTCGGCCTGCGGCTCGGCGGCGGCCTCGGCCGCCGGCTCCTCCTGCTGCGGGGCCGCGCCGCCGCCCGCCGACTCGCCCTCACCGGCGATGACCGCCAGCTCGCTGCCGACCTCGGCGGTCTCGTCCTCGCCCACCACGATCCGGCTCAGCACGCCCGCCGCCGGCGACGGGATCTCGGTGTCGACCTTGTCGGTCGAGACCTCGAGCAGCGGCTCGTCGACCTCGACGGTGTCACCCTCCTGCTTGAGCCAGCGGGTGACGGTGCCCTCGGTGACGCTCTCGCCGAGCCGAGGCATGGTGACCGATACCGGCATCTCTCTAAGACTCCTTCATTCCCTGGTGCATCTCGCCCGTCTGCCGCCGGACGCCGCGGGTATCAGTTCTCGATCAGGCGTGCGCGTGCAGCGGCTTGCCGGCGAGGGCCAGGTGCGCCTCGCCCAGGGCCTCGTTCTGCGTCGGGTGGGCGTGCACGAGCTGCGCCACCTCGGCCGGGTACGCCTCCCAGTTGTAGATGAGCTGCGCCTCGCCGATCAGCTCACCCACCCGGGCACCGACCATGTGCACGCCGACGACCGGGCCGTCCTCCACCCGGACCAGCTTCACGAAGCCGGTCGTCCTCAGGATCTGGCTCTTGCCGTTGCCGCCCAGGTTGTAGTTGTAGCTCTTGACCTTGTCGGCACCGTACTGCTCCTTGGCCTTCGCCTCGGTGAGGCCGACCGACGCCAGCTCCGGCTCGCAGTAGGTGACCCGCGGGATGCCAACCTCGTCGATCACGGCCGGGTTGTTGCCGGCGATCTCCTCGGCGACGAAGATGCCCTGCTGGAAGCCGCGGTGGGCGAGTTGGAGGCCGGGCACGATGTCGCCGACGGCGTAGACGTTCGGCACGCTGGTGCGCAGCCGCTCGTCGGTCAGCACGTAGCCGCGGTCCATCTTCACGCCCTGCTCCTCGTACCCGAGGTTGGCCGTGTTCGGGCCGCGGCCGACGGCGACCAGCAGCAGCTCGGCCTCGACGGTCTCGCCGCCGGCGATGGTCACCCGCACGCCGTTGTCGGTCTTCTCGACCTTCTCGAACGGCTTGCCGACCTTGAAGTTGATCTTCCGCTTGCGGAACGCCCGCTCCAGCGCCTTCGACGACTCCTCGTCCTCGGCGGCCACCAGGCGGGGCAGCGCCTCGATGATGGTCACGTCGACGCCGAAGGACTTCCACACGCTGGCGAACTCGACGCCGATCACGCCGCCGCCGAGCACGATCGCGGAGGAGGGAACCCGGTCCAGCGTCAGCGCGTGGTCGCTGGTGATGACCCGCTCGCCGTCGACCTCCAGGCCGGGCAGGCTCTTCGCGTACGAGCCGGAGGCCAGCACGACGTTGCGGCCGGTGTAGCGCCTGCCGTCGACCTCGACGGCGTTCGGGGCGACCAGCCTGCCGGCGCCCGCCACGAACGTGATGTTCTTGGAACCGCCCACCAGGCCCTGCAGGCCCTTGTAGAGGCGGGAGATCACCCCGTCCTTGTACGAGTTGACCGCGGCCATGTCGATGCCGACCAGCTCGGCCTTGACGCCGAACTGCTCCGACTCGCGGGTCTGGTCGGCGATCTCGGCGGCGTGCAGCAGCGCCTTGGTGGGGATGCAGCCGTTGTGCAGGCAGGTCCCGCCGAGCTTGCCCTTCTCGATCAGCGCGACCGACAGGCCCAGCTGGGCGGCACGCAGCGCGGTCGCGTAGCCGCCGCTACCACCTCCGAGAATGACGATGTCGAAGGTTGCGTCGTTCGGCTCGCTCACGTCCAACTCCCAGGTCGCGTCACTGCTCGGGGGTCACGGCGGGGTGTCAGGGACAGCCCCCACCTCGGTCATCTTGTCACCACCCCGCGCCGGACGCGTACTGAGGTGCCCAACGACACGTCTTGGACACGTACGCTTGCCATGCTTTTCGATGACAGGACATGGGGGGACGGGTCGGTGGCGCTGTTCCGACGACGACGCAAGCAGGCGCGCCCGGCGGGGGGTGGTGACCGGCCGGTCGACCGCGCCGACCTCGACCACCTCGAGAACTTCGTCCGGACCCGGCGGGGTGTCGAGGCGTACATCGAGCCGCGGACGACGGTCACCGAGACCACGGTCATCCTGATCGCCGACGACGGGGAGTGGACCCGCCGCCGCATCGACGGCCCGGAGGGCGCCCGCCGCTTCGCGCACCGGATGGCCATCCCGGTCTACGACGTCCGCCTGATGGGGTACCCGCAGCGCATGCGCGACTACAACGAACGCCGCAAGCGCCGGCCCGAGCTGTACTGAATCCGCTCGCCGCCCGCCGGCAAGGAGGGCCTCCTGCCATGCCGAAAGCGCTGACCGGGGGCCCTCCTTGCCGCTCAGCCGTTGGCGGCGACGTCCTCCACCAGGTGGACCAGGGTGCGGACCGGGACGCCCGTGCCGCCCTTGGTCCAGTAGCCGGTCGCCTCGCCCGAGTGGTAGCTGGGGCCGGCGATGTCGATGTGCGCCCAGGCCACCTCGTCGGTGACGAACTCGCGCAGGAACACCCCGCCCTGGAGCATGTGACCCGCCCGGTCCATGCCGGCGTTGGTCTGCGAGATGTCGGCGACGTCGGAGTCCATGCCCTTGCGTACGTCGTCCGGCAGCGGCATCGGCCAGGCCGGCTCGCCGGTGGCCTCGCCGGCGGCCTTCACCCGCTCGCACAGCTGCGGGGTGCCCATCACGCCGGCGATCCGCTTGCCCAGCGAGATGACCTGCCCACCGGTCAGCGTGGAGGTCTCGAACAGGTAGTCCGCGCCGTCCTCGCAGGCTCGGGCGATCCCGTCGGCGAGGATCATCCGGCCCTCGGCGTCGGTGTTGAGCACCTCGACCCGCTTGCCGTTGTACATGGTGACGACATCGCCCGGCCGGTAGCTGGTCCCGGACGGCATGTTCTCGGCCATCGGCAGGTACGCGGTCACCGCGACCGACGGCTTGAGCGCGGCGATCGCCAGCATGGCGGCGCCGACGGCCGCCGCGCCGCCCATGTCGGACTTCATCTCCCACATGCCCTGCGCCGGCTTGATCGAGACGCCGCCCGTGTCGAAGGTGATGCCCTTGCCGACCAGCGCGACCCGCTTGCCGTTGCCCCCGCCGTCCGGGGTGTAGGTCAGCTTCACCAGGCGCGGCGGGGCCTCCGAGCCCTGGCCGACGGCGAGGATGCCGCCGTAGCCGCCGGCCGCCAGGGCCGCCTCGTCCAGCACCTCGACGCCCAACCCCGCCTCGCGGGCGGCCTCGGCCACCGCGTCGGCGAACACCGGCGGGCGCAGCAGGTTCGGGGCGGTGTTCACCCAGTCCCGGGTGAGCCGGACAGCGCTCGTCACCGCCTGCGCGCGGGCCACCTCGGCCTGGGCGTTCGCGTCGCCCGCGTCGGGGACGGCCACCAGCACCTCGGCCACCGGCTCCCGCCGGGCCGGCTGCGGCCGCGTCTTGTACCCGGCGAAGCGGTATCCGCCCAGCAGCGCGCCCTCGGCGACCGCCCGCAGCGCCGCGGCCGCGTCGGCGTCGTCGGGCAGCGGCAGGGCCAGCGCCACCCGACGCGCCCCGGCCAGCGCCCGGACGGCCGAGCCGGCCGCCCGGCGCAGGGTCTCCGGCGCGGGGGCGGCGCCGGTCGGCTCGCCGCCGAGCCCGACCGCGACGACGACCGGGGCGGTGACCGTGCCCAGGGTGGCCAGCTTGACGACCTCACCCGGGGCGCCGGCCGCGCCGAGCAGCGCCAGCGTCTCGGTGAGCTTGCCGTCGAAGGCGGCGGCGATGCTCTCGGCGCCGCTGGCCAGCAGCAGCGCGCCGGCGGGACCGGCGTCGGCGGCCTGCTCCCCGCTCTGGCTGTAGAGGCCGATCACGATCGCGTCGACGGCGAGTTCGGCGGGGTCGGTGTCGACCAGACTGAGGGTGATGCTGGGCGATGTCACTGAGGCAACTCCGGGCGGGCCGGGCCGGCGCGTCGTCGCGTACCGGCGATGAAGGTCTCCGGCGGCAACCTACCCGCCGGACGATTGGCTGTCCCGCCGAACGCCGCCGGCAGGGTCCCGCCGATGCTAACCAGCCGTTCAAGGGCCGGTAAGTTGCCACCCATGACCGACGTGACCTCCGGCGCCGCCGCGATCCGACTGCGCCGTTCCCCGCTGCACGAGCGGCACGCCGCCCTCGGCGCCAAGTTCGCCCCGTTCGGCGGTTGGGAGATGCCGCTGGAGTACGCCGGGGGTGGGGTGCTCAAGGAACACACGGCGGTTCGCGCCGGGGTCGGCGTGTTCGACGTGTCGCACCTGGGCAAGTCGCGGGTGACCGGGCCGGGCGCGGCGGACTTCGTCAACGCGTGCCTGACCAACGACCTCGGCCGGATCGCCCCGGGCGGGGCGCAGTACACGCTGTGCTGCGACGACGCGACCGGCGGCGTGGTGGACGACATCATCGCCTACCTGTACGCCTCCGACCACGTCTTCCTCATCCCGAACGCCGCGAACACCGCCGAGGTGGTACGCCGGCTGCGCGCCGCCGCGCCGGAGCACGTGGTCGTCACCGACGAGCACGAGGCGTACGCGGTCCTGGCCGTGCAGGGGCCGCGCTCGGCGGAGCTGCTCGACGCGCTGGGCCTGCCCACCGACCACGACTACATGAGTTTCCGGCCCGCCACCCTGGCCGGCGCCGACCTGACCGTCTGCCGTACCGGCTACACGGGCGAGCTGGGCTACGAGCTGGTGGTGCCGGCCGAGCACGCCGTCGCCGTCTGGGACGCGCTGTTCTCCGGCGGCGAGCGGTTCGAGCTGCGGGCGTGCGGGCTGGGCGCGCGGGACACGCTGCGCACCGAGATGGGGTACCCGCTGCACGGGCAGGACCTGTCGCCGGAGATCACCCCGGTGCAGGCCCGCGCGGGGTGGGCGGTCGGCTGGGGCAAGCCGGCGTTCTGGGGCCGCGACGCGCTGCTCGCCGAGAAGGCGGCCGGCCCCCGGCGTACGCTGCGCGGCCTGGAGGCGGTCGACCGGGCGATCCCGCGCCCCGGCATGACGGTGTACGCGGGCGAGCAGGCCGTCGGCGCCGTCACCAGCGGCACCTTCTCGCCGACTCGCAAGCTGGGCATCGCGCTGGCCCTCGTGGACACCGCGGCGGACCTGGCCGACGGCGCCACGGTCGAGGTCGACATCCGCGGCCGCCGCGCCCAGATGCGCCTCACCCGCCCCCCGTTCGTGCAGCCCTCGGTGAGGTAGCCGCCCGGCTCGCCCCGACGCCGGGCCCCTGCCCCGCCCCGGTGATCAAGAAGATTGCGTCAGGATCGGCGCTCCCGTTGACGCAAATCTCTTGATCACCGAGGGCGGCGGGCGGGCTGCCGGGCGGGTGCGCGGAAGGGCGACGGGGTCGTCAGGTGGGGGGTTCGCCGGCGTCCAGGACCGCCTGGGTCCAGCCGCCCTCGATCACGCCCGTGCGGTCGAGCACGGCCCAGTCGACGACGTCGGCCGCCTCGACCACCACCGGTGAGCCGATCCGGACGCTCGGGTCGCCGGCGGCGTCGCTGGCGCTCGCGCCCGTGATCCGCTCCGGGGAGTCCCACGAGGTCACCCCGGCCCAGACGTACTCGGGGCCGTCGTCGCCGGGCAGGCCGTACTTGACGACGAGCTGCGACTCCGGCGGCAGCGCCCCGGCCACGAACCGGGCCCGGACGTCGGCCAGGCTCGCCCGGGCCGTGGCGATCGCCCTGCTCATCGCGTCCCCGGTGCGGGCGTAGCGGACGTCCGGCTGGATGCCGGCGAACAGGGTGGCGCAGGCCGCGGCGAAGTACCGGCCGGCCGGCCCCGGGTGCCCGGGCGGCGGGCGCAGGCTCAGGAACGAGTCCGCCTCCGGGTCGGTGGCCGGGTCCAGCTCCAGCCGCAGCAGCACCGGCGCGGTCGCCCCGTGCTGCTCCGGGTTCCCGTACGCCACCGCGATGTCGTGCCCGGTGACCGTGGCGAGCACCGGCAGCTGCACGAACGCGGGCACCTCCTCGCCGGCGAGGCCGTCGGTCCACTCCCGCAGCAGCCGCCGGGCGGCACCGGTCATCACCGCGCCCCAGGCCCGGGTGAGATGGTCGGGCACCCCCTGCGTCTGCAACTCCAGCAGCCCGAACCGACGCAGCCCCTTCGTGGTGAACCACAGCCCGTCGCTGTCGGAGGAGTATGGCACCAGCACCCAGTCGACCAGTCGGACCCGGCCCTGCGCGTCGGGCAGCGACCGCAGCGCCGCCGCCGGGTCGAGGAACTGCAGGCCGAAGACGTCCACCACGTCCCCGCCGGAGCTCTCCGCGACCGCGGCGGCCACCGCCCGCGCCGCCCACTCGTGCGCCGGCGGCCAGCCCGGCCGGTACTCCGCCTGCACGACGACGAGGTGGGTGGCCGCGGCGAGCCGGTCGAGCTGCGACTCGCTGGCCCCGAACGCGGCCAGCAGGTCCGGCGGCAGCTCGGGGAACTCGCCGATCGACCGGGTGTCCACATTCATCAGCGGGCTGTCCAGCATCTGCGTCGCCAGCCCGTGCACCGGCTCGGCGAGCCGGCCGGCCAGCCCCCGCACGGCGGCCTTCGGCCCGACCCTCGGCAGCCCCCGCATCGGCACCAGGTACGTCGCGCTGAGCGACTCCGGGACGGGGACCGGCAGGAAGTCGTCCGTGATGAGCATGGCCCTCCTCGTCTCCCCGCGCCGGCGCCGCCGCCCGTCCCGCGCCCCCGCAATTCGGCCCTGTCGCCCGAAACGCTACCCGCCCCGGGCCGGCGGATCAGCGGGTCGCCACCAGACCCAGGTAGACCAGCGTGGTGACCACCTCCACGGCGGCGCCCAGCACGTCGCCGGTGACCCCGCCGAGGCGGCGTACCACGTGCCGCAGCAGCAGCACCGCGACGGCGAGGGCGGCGAGCACGGCGGCCGGCCCCTGCCACGGGCGACCCGGCACCGCGGCCACGGCGACGAGCGCGACGGCGGCCGTGCCGAGGCCCACCGCCACCGGCCCGACGGTGCCGGCCACCAGCGCGCCGAGCCCGTCCGGGCGGGCGGCGGGCACGCCCCGCCGGCAGGCCACGGTCACCCCGAGCCGGCCGGCCGCGGTGGCCGCCACCACGGCCGCGAGCGTCGCCGGCCACGGCCGGGCCGCCAGCTCCGCGAGCGCGGCGGCCTGCACCAGCAGTACGACCACCAGCGCGGCCACCCCGAAGGGGCCCACGTCCGGCTTCTTCATGATTTCCAGCGCCGCCGCCCCCCGCCGGTACGAGCCGAGCGCGTCGACGGTGTCGGCCAGCCCGTCCAGGTGCAGCCCCCGGGTGAGCAGGGCACCGACGCCGACCGTCACCCCGGCCGCGACCAGCGGCGCGGCGACGGCCGACAGGGCCAGCAGCGCCCCGGCGAGCGCCGCGCCGAGCAGCGCCCCGATGGCCGGGGCCAGCGCCATCGCCGCGCCCGCCGCGGCCCGGTCCACCCGGCCCGCGCGCACCGGCAGCGTGCTGAACGTGGTGAGCGCCAGCCGCAGCCCGTCGCCGAGGCGTCGCTCAGCCGGCACGCCGCCCGGCCGGGTCCGCCGTGGCGGCCTCGTCCGCCCCCGCCGTGGCGGCCTCGTCCGCCCCCGCCGTGGCGGCCTCGTCCGCCCCCGCCGTGGCGGCCTCGTCCGGCTCCGTGCTGGCCGGTTGGCCCGGCTCGGCGGGCTGGCTCGACTCCGCGGGCTGGCCCTGCTGGCCCGGTTCGCCCGGCTGGCCCGGCTGGCCCGACTCGGCCGGCTGGCCCGGTCGGCCCGGTTCGCCCGGTCGGCCCGGTTCGCCCGGTCGGTCCGGCCCGGCTGGCTCGGTGGTGGCCGGCCCGGGGCCCGCCGGCTCCGGCTCGCGGAAGTCGGGCTCGTCGCCGTCGCCCAGCTCCTCGCCGCCCTGGACGCCCTCGCCTGTCACCGGGCGGGCGGGCAGCGCGGCGGCCAGCGCCAGCACCGAGCGCAGCAGCGGCAGCGCGGCCAGGGCGTTCGCGCCCTCGCCCAGGTCGAGCCGCAGGTCGAGCAGCGGGGTCAGCCCCAGCACGTCGGCGCCGAGCCGGACCGCCGGGTGGCCGCCGTCGTCGGCGAGCAGGCACCAGTGCCGGGCCTGCCCGGCCAGGTCCCGGCTGACCAGGCCGGCGGCGATGCCGACCGGGCCGTCGAGCAGCACCGGAACCCGGCGGGCGGTCGCGCCGAGCAGCACGCCGGTGGCCGCCGCGATGGTCCCGCCGCCCAGCTCGGCCAGCACGTCCCGGGCCTCCCGGGGCGAGCGCCGGGTGCGGTGCACCGCGTCCCGGACGGCGGCGCAGCGCCGCATCCAGGCCGCGTCGTCGATCTGGCCGTGCTCCGTCACGACCCGGCCGAGCACGGCCGGCGGCTCCGCCCCGGCGGTCGCCGCGAGCACGGCGGCCGCCGCCGCCTCGGTGCCGGCCCCGCACGCCCCCAGCACCAGCAGCCGTACGCCCGCGTCGGCGGCCTCCTCCGCCAGCCGCCAGCCGTACCGCAGCACCTTGTCGACGGTCTCCAGGTCCAGCGCGGGCATGCCCTCCATCGGCGCGGCGGCCGGCACCTCCGCCACCTGGAGGCTGGCGCCGTTCTCCGCGGCCAGCCGGGCCAGGGCGCCCTCGCCGGCGCGCGCCTGCGCGGCCCGGCGGGCCGACTCGGCGGGGGAGGCGCCGGCCGCCGCCCCGCCGGCGTGGTCGCCGTGCAGCAGCAGCACCCGTACGGCGTCCCAGGGCGCGGGAGTCGGGGTGCCCTGGGTGGCGGCGGCGAAGCTCACCACCCGCTCCAGCACCCCCAGTCCGGCGCCGGGCGGCAGGTCGAGGGTGGCGAGCCGCTCCACGGCCTGCGGGCCCGTGTACTCGTCCGGCATGGGCAGTTCCATGCCGGGCTGGATGACCAGGCCGGTGGTGACCATCGGCAGCGCCATCGTCGGCGCGGCCCACGGGGCGCCCGCAGGCTCTGCCGAGGGGGCCGGGGCCGGGGCGACGGCCGGGGTCAGCACGTCCGGCAGGGCGGCCTCCCAGCCCGGGGCGCGCGCGGCGGCGACCGCTGCCGCGTCGGCGGAGACCCCCTCCGCCTCCGCAGCTCCGGCGGCGGCCCGCTCCGGCGTGGCGGCCCTGGCGGGCTGCGCCGGGACGGCGGCGCCGGCGAGCGCGGTCGGCTTCAGCCAGCACGCCTGGCCGGCGACCACGAGGACCACCGCGTCGCACGCGTCGGCGACCGCCCGGTTGGCCGAGCCGAGGGCGTCGGCGAACGCGCGGCCCAGCGGCGTGGTCGGCACCAGCGACAGCCCCACCTCGGGGCTGACCAGCACGAGCCGCGCCGGGCAGCCGCGGACCGCCGCGGCCAGCTCCGCGATGGTGGCCGTGTCGTCGGCCGGCTGGTGGGCCGGGTCGAGCAGGACGGTCACCCAGCCGCCGAGGTCGTCGACGAGCAGCGTCTCGTCCGGGGCGGCGGAGGCGATGACGTCGGCCAGCCGGCGCGGGTCCTCGGCCGTCTCCTCGGTGGTCCAGCCCACCGGCCGCCGGCCGCGGTGCGCCGCCAGGCGGGCGGCCCACTCCGCGTCCGCCGGGTCGCCGGTCGCCGCCGTCGCCACGTAGCGGACGGTGGGCGCGTCGACGACCAGGGCCTCCGCGAACTCGGACTTGCCCGAGCGGATACCGCCGAGCACCAGGAGCGTGTGCCACCCGTCAACGGACATGCCCGTACCTTACGGCCGCCGCGGGCCGCGTCGCCCGCCGGCCCGTACGCCGGCCGGCGGCCCCGGTGTCGTCCCCGCCGGCGGGCTCAGCCGCAGTGTTCGTACGGGCTGCCGTAGCCGACCCCGCCCACGGAGCCGCCCCACCTGACGCACGTTCCGGCGGCGCGCGCCCGCACCGGCCCGGCGTAGTACGCGAAGGAGCCGCTGTCGGTGACCCGGGTCTTCCCCTGCACCTCCAGGTACGCGGACGCGGTCGACCGCACGCCCACCCCGGTGTCCTTGAGCGTCACCACGCAGTTGTCCCCCGTCGCGGCCTTGTACAGCAGGAACACCCGGCCGCGCCGGACGCCGTCGGAGCCGGTCAGCGTCGCCGAGTCGATCACGGCGTACCCGCTGCCGCAGACCTGCCCCGCCGTGTACGGGTTCGGCTTCTGCGGGGCGGTGGTGGTCGTACCCGGCCGGGGGCTGGCGCTCGCGGCGCCGGAGGGCGCGGCCGGGTCGTCGGCGGGGCGGGTCGGCCGGGCGGTGGCGCCGGGGCGGGCGGAGCCGGACGGCGTGGCCGCGGCGGTGGCGCCGGTGGGGCCGGGCCGGGCCGAGCGGATCCTGCCGGCGTCGGTGGACCCGGCCACGGCCGGTGCCGAGCCGTCGGCCAGCGCGGCCTGCTGGTCCCGCGGGTCCTGCCCCGCGCCCGACCACAGCGCCGTCACGGCGACGCCGGCGACCAGCACGGCGGCCACCGCGCCCGCGACGCCGGCCAGCGCGAGACGCCGACGCCGCCGGGACCCGCCGGTCGGGTTCTCCAGGGTCGCCGGCAGGCCCCCGCCCGTGGGCCACCCCGGCGGGCCCGGCACCGCCGGGAAGACCGCCGGGTACGGCGCGGACGTCCCGGTCGGCGCGGGCGGGACCGCCGGTGGGCTGGCCGGCCCGGGCGGAGCGACCCGGGCCTGAGGAGGTGCGGCCGGGGTGCTGGGCGGCGTGACCGGGGCGCTGGGCGGCGTGGCCGGGCCGGCGGTGCTGCTGGGCGGCGGGGCCGGGGCGCTGGGCGGCGTGGCCGGGCCGGCGGTGCTGCTGGGCGGCGTGGCCGGGCCGGCCGCGGCGGGTGGGGCGCTCAGGGCGGGACCGGGCACGGCCCACGGCGGGCGGGCCGAGACCGGGAAGGTGGCCATCGTGGCGTCCCGCGCCGCCAGAGCCGCGTCGGCCAGCTCCGCCGCGCTGCCGTACCGGTCGGCGGGGCCCTTCGCCATCGCCCGGGCGATCAGCTCGACCACCGCCGGCGGGGTGCCCGGCGGCAGCGGCGGCGGCTCGTCCTGGGCGTGCCGCATGGCCACCTGCAACGGGTTGTCCCCGTCGAACGGGGGCCGGCCGGCGAGACAGTAGTAGGCCACCGCGCCGAGGGCGTAGACGTCGGTGGCCCCCGACACGGGCTGGCCCGTGGCCTGTTCCGGCGACATGTACCAGGCGGTGCCGAGCAGCGTGTGCGCGGCGGTCATGCCGGCCGTGCCGCGGGACCGGGCGATGCCGAAGTCGACCAGCACCACCGTGCCGTCCCGCTGCACCATCAGGTTGCCCGGCTTGACGTCGCGGTGCACGATTCCCGCCGTGTGCGCCGCCTGCAGCGCCGCCGCCGCCTGGGCCACCACCGACATCGTGGACGCCGGGTCCAGCCGCCCCGCCCGGCGCACCCAGGTCGCCAGGGGCTCGCCGTCGACGTACTCCATCACCAGGTAGCTCACCTGGCTGCCGTCGTCGAGGGCGGACTGCCCGAAGTCGTGCACGGCGACGATGCCGGGGTGGCGCAGGGCGGCCATCATCCGGGCCTCGGCGTGGAACCGCGTGGTGAACTCCGGATCGGCGACCAGGGAGGGCAGCAGCACCTTCACGGCCACCACCCGGTCCAGCAGGGTGTCGGTGCACCGCCAGACGGCGCCCATGCCGCCGGTCGCGACGCGCTCGGTCAGCAGGTAACGGCCGCCGAGCAGCACTCCTTGAGTCAGCACCGCGCCACCGTACCGGCCCTGGTGATCCACCCGGTCGCCAGTGGCGGGCGGAGGAGCGCCGGGGCCGTCCGGTACGGGGGCGACTACGCTTGCGGGGGTTCGTCCCAGGGAACTCAGCGGCGAGGGGAGACGCGGCATGGCGTGGAGCTGGCGGTACGAGGGCGCGGACGGCGCGTCGGCCGAGGGGCCGGCGGAGACGTTCGGCAGCCAGGCGGACGCCGAGTCGTGGATCGGCCAGACCTGGCGGCAACTCGCGGCGTCCGGCGTCACCACGGTCACGCTCGTCGAGGACGACCGCGTGGAGTACCGGATGAGCCTGCAGCCCCCGGCCGAGTGATGACCGGCGACCGGCCGGGCGCGGGCGGGCCGCTGGTGCTCGGGGTGCCCCGGGACGCGTTCCGGCCCAGCCCGGTCTTCGTCGCGCTGGTCGCCCTGCTGGTGACCAGCGCCGTGCTGACCTGGAACGGGATCGGCAACGTCCGGTTCGACGTGTTCCTCTTCGTCGTCTCGGGCTGGCTGGTCTCGCTCTGCCTGCACGAGTACGCCCACGCGCTGGTCGCGTACCGGGCCGGCGACCGCGGCGTGGCCCACCGGGGCTACCTGCGACTCAACCCGTTCACGTACACCCACCCGCTGCTGTCGATCGTGCTGCCCGTGGTGGTGGTGCTGCTCGGCGGGATCGGGCTGCCCGGCGGCGCGGTCTGGGTGGACCGGCACGCCATCCCGGGCCGGGCGCGGCACACGCTGGTGAGCCTCGCCGGGCCGGCGACCAACGTGCTGTTCACCCTGCTGCTGGTGGCCGTCCTGCGGCTCGGGTTCGGCGGCAACGGGCCGGTGGAGTTCTGGGCGGGCGTGGCGCTGCTGGCGTTCCTCCAGCTCACCGCCAGCGTGCTCAACCTGCTGCCGGTGCCCGGGCTGGACGGCGGCAACATGATCCAGCCGTGGCTGAACCCGCAGTGGCGGCGGATGTACGACCTGTTCGCCCCGTACGGGTTCCTCCTGCTGTTCGCGCTGCTGTGGAACCCGCGCATCGGCGGCTGGTTCTTCGACGGCGTCTTCGCCGTGGCGGACGTGCTCGGCCTGCCCCCGCGGCTCTACGGCTACGGCCTCGACCTGATCCGCTTCTGGCAGGGCTGACGCCGGGGCCGGACGCGATCATGATGTCCCGGGCCCGGCCGACGCGGGCGCGCCGGCCGGACCCGGGCGGGGTCACGGGCGCTGGGCGGGGGACCTGGTCTGCGCCGGGTCGCGCTCGGTGATCGGGTCCACGACGGCGTCGATCGCCTTGAGCAGGCCGGCGTCCAGCTTCACGCCGGCGGCCTTGACGTTGTCGTGCACCTGCTCGGGGCGGGACGCGCCGATGATCGCCGAGGAGACGTTCGGGTTCTGCAGCACCCAGGCGACGGCGAGCTGCGGCATGGTCAGCCCGGCCTGCTCGGCCAGGGGCTTGAGCTGCTGCACCCGGGTCAGCACCTCGTCGGTGAGGAAGCGGGAGATGAACATCGACCCCGACTTCTCGTCGGTGGCGCGGGAGCCGGCGGGCGGCGGCTGGCCCGGCAGGTACTTGCCGGAGAGCACGCCCTGCGCCATCGGCGACCAGACGATCTGCCCGACGCCCAGCTCCTCGCTGGTGGGGATCACCTCGGCCTCGATGACCCGCCACAGCATCGAGTACTGCGGCTGGTTCGAGACCAGCGGGATGCGCAGCTCCCGGGCGAGCGCGTGGGCCTCGCGGATCTGCGCGGCCGTCCACTCCGACACGCCGATGTAGTGCGCCTTGCCGGAGTGCACGACGTCGGCGAACGCCTCCATCGTCTCCTCCAGCGGGGTGCTGACGTCGTACCGGTGGGCCTGGTAGAGGTCCACGTAGTCGGTCTGCAGCCGGCGCAGCGAGCCGTTGATCGACTCCATGATGTGCTTGCGGGACAGGCCACGGTCGTTGCGGCCCGGGCCGGTAGCCCAGTAGACCTTGGTGAAGATCTCCAGCCCCTCGCGGCGCTCGCCCTTGAGCGCCCGGCCGAGCACCTCCTCGGCCTTGGTGCCGGCGTACACGTCGGCGGTGTCGAACGTGGTGATGCCGTTGTCCAGGGCGGCCCGGACGCAGGCGAGGGCGGCGTCCTCCTCGACCTGCGAGCCGTGGGTGATCCAGTTGCCGTACGAGATCTCGCTGACCATCAGGCCGGAGCGGCCTAGGTGTCGGAATTCCATGCTCCGACCCTAGTCCCGCCCGATCATGGTCACACAGCGACGAGCCGCGCGGCGGGCCTTGCTCACCGCGTCGGCGGACGGCTGACCGGGGACCGCGCGGCTCACAGCAACGGGGTGGCGTCGGCGAGCAGCTTGTCGATCTCCTCGACCACCCGGTCCCGGCTCGGGTGCACGCGGTCGATCAGCGGCTCACCCCGCCGGTCCAGCGCCCCCCAGCGGCCCGCCCCGTCACCGACCAGGAACGCGACCGGGTGGACGACCAGCGCCGGATGCGCGGGCGCCACGATCACCCGCCCCGTGCGGTCCACCACCCCGCGCCGGCCGTTCAGCTCGACCACGGCCAGCCCCTCCTGCGTGAAGCCGTCGATGTAGCGGCCGTCGGCCAGGGCCGTGGTGATGCCGTGGTACCGGGTGGGAAGCACCAGGGAGCCCGTCCGGTCCACCGCGCCCCAGCGGTCGCCCACGCGTACCGCCGCGAGCCCGCCCCGGAAGGGGCGCACGTCGTCGAAGCCGGGCGGGATCACCACGATGTTGGACGGGTCGATCGCCATCCAGTTGCCGGCGCCGTCCACCGAGACCCAGGCCAGGCCGTCGGAGAACGAACCGACCACCCGGTAGCCGTTGTTGGCCTCAATGAGCGTGCGACCGGACTCGTCGACCAACGCCCAGCGGGCTGCCTCCGGCCGGCGTACCCAGGCCACGCCCTCCCGGAACGGCTGCACCTCGACGTACTCGGTGCCGAGCACCAGGTTGCCGTCGGCGTCGGCGTACCCCCACCGCTGCTGGTCCTGGTCGAACGTGGGCACCGGAGGCCGCTCCGCGCGCACGATCTCGTCCCCGCTGCGCGGGTACGGGCCGAAGCCGTCCCGGCCGGCCCGCTCGGCGACCGCGTCCAGTGCGACGCGGGTCCGCGCGGTCAGCTCCGGATCGTCGGCCCGGCGCAGATCCAACGCCCGCTCGAAGTGGTGACACGCCTCGATCAGCCGGCCCTGGTCGTAGCAGCACCGGCCCGCGTGCTCGTGCAGGGCCGCCCGCAGCCGGTCGGGCAGCTCGGTGGAGTTCGCCTCGGCGAACAGCCGGTCGGCCTCGGCGAACTCGCCCCGCCAGCGCAGCACCTGGGCCAGCCGCGCCCGGGCCAGCGCGGTCCGCCGCAACTCGCCGGTGGCCTCGGCGTACGTCAGGGCGAGCCGGGCGTCGTCGAGCGCCTCGTCCAGGTCGCCGAGGATGCGGGACGCGACCGCCCGGAGGCTCAGCAACCGGGCCCGCGACCGGTTGTCCAACGCCTTTTCGAGCTTCGCCGTCAGCCCGTCCCGGACCGTACGCAGCTTCTCCGGGTCGTCGGTCTCCTCGCGCAGGGTCTCCGGGTGCAGCCGCCACTGCAACGCGGCGAGCGCCTGCTCCGGGTCCATCGGCCGGTCCTGCCCCGGCCGTGCCGCCGGCCCGGCGGGCCACACCGGCCGACCGGGCGGCGCGGAGACCGGGTTGGCGGGTACCCCCGAGACGGGGTGCGCGGGCGGTGCGGAGACGGGGTGTGCCGGGGGTGCGGAGACCGGGTGTGCGGGTGGCGCCGAGGCGGGGTGTGCCGGTGGCGCCGAGACGGGGTGTGCCGGGGGTGCGGAGACCGGGTGTGCGGGTGGCGCCGAGGCGGGGTGTGTGGGCGGCGCGGAGACCGGGTGTGCGGGTGGCGCCGAGGCGGGGTGTGTGGGCGGCGCGGAGACCGGGTGTGTGGGTGGCGCGGAGGCGGGGTGTGTGGGCGGCGCGGAGACCGGGTGCGCCGGGGGTGTGCTCGTCGGGCGGGACGGCCCACCGCCGGCCGCCGAAGGAGTGGCGGGGGCGGCTGCCGTCGACGTCCCCGCGACGGGCTCGGCCGCGGGGGCCGGGTGGCCGTCCTCGTCGTGCGAGGGCCGTCCGGCGGCCGGGTCGGCGACCGGCGGCACCGGACGGCTCGGCCGGAACCAGGCAGCCGAGTTGTCCATGGTCGGCGCAGCCGTCGGGGCCGACTGGTCGACCCGGGCCGGCTGCTCGTCGGGCCGGACCGGGGTCGGGAACACGTCGGCCGGCGGAGTGGTCACGTCGGGCTGGGCCGGGGTCGGAGGTGCGGTTGGCGCGTGCGACGGGCCTGCCTCGGCCGAGGGGGACGTCGGCGAAGCCGCGACGGCGACAGGCTCCTGCGGCGCGTGGCTCCCCTCCCGTACGACCGGGGTCGCGACGCCCGGAAGGCCGTCGTCGTCCCGCCGGCCGGTCCGCTCGGGAGCCTCGCCGGACGTCGAGGTCGTGTGGGCGTCCTCGGCGTCGTCCGGAGCGGGACGGTTGGTGAGCCCCTCGTCGGCGCCGCGTGGGGCTCCCACGTGATCGTCTGCTGCTGTGGGCGACGACACGCCGTCGGACGTCTCGCTCGACGACAGTTGATCGTGCGGCCGGTCGGCGCCGTCCTCGCCCGCCGTGGGGGTGGCCTCCTGCCGCGGCGCCACCGGGTCCCCGACCTGTCCGGGCGACGGCGCCTCGGCGATGGGGGCGGTGGTGGAGCCGGCAGGGGCTGGCGAGGCAGGGTCGATGCCCGAGCCGCTGCCGGCCGGGTAGTCCTCCCGGCTGCCGGCCTCGGCCTCGCCGGCCGCCGGCCCTGTCGCGGGCGCCGGGTCCGGAGCGGGCAGCGGCGGTTCGGCCGGTACGTCGCCGGGCAGACCGGCGACCGACGTGCCGTCCGGCGACGGCGGGAGGTCCGCCATCGGCGCGACGCAGTCGTCGGGGCTCGGGTGGCTGGGCGACGTCGGCGCGAGTCCGGGGAGCGTCGCGTCCGGACGGACCAGCCCCGTGTCCGCGACCGGCGGTTCGTCGCGCCGCTCGGGTGCGGGCCGGCTCTCGGCCGCGGCGGGAGCCGGCAGGAACTCCAGCCGCAGTCGCGCCGCCGGCGGCGCCGACACCGGCTCCACAGGTGGCGCGGAGACCGGCTCCACAGGTGGCGCGGAGACGGGCGGTGCGGAGACCGGCGGTCCGGAGACGGGCGGTGCCGGCACCGGCGGGTGGAAACCGGGCGGTCCGGAGACGGGCACTGCCGACACGGGCACTCCCGAGACGGGAGTCCCGGGAGCGGGCGCGCCGGAGACGGGCGCCCCCGAGACAGGCATCCCCGAGACGGGCGCTCCCGAGACCGGTCCGTCCGGAGCGGGCGCGTTGGGCGCCGGGGCCGCCGGCCGCGCCTGGCGGGGAGCGTCGGCGGCCGGGCCGACCGGCGGGCGCCGCGACTCGTCCGGGCGGACCGGTGGGGGAGCGGCGTGGTGCTCGTGCCCCGACCGCGGTGCACCGTCGGGGTCCTCCGTCAGCGGCTGTCCACCACCGGGGCCCTCGACCGGCTGGTGCCCGCGTACGGGCTCCTCGACCGGTCGACGGGCAGGCGGCTGCTCCTCGGGGCGGGGACGGCGCGGCTCCACCGGGGGATACGCAGCCGTGCGCTGGTCTTCGTGGGCCGGCGGGGCGGCTCGGTCGACGGGCGGGCGGTGGTCGTACAGGTCGGTGGCGGGACGGGCGGATCCCCGGCCCTGCGGCTGGATGGGACCGGGCTCCGGCCAGGGCAGGCCGTCGCGGTGCGCGGGTGCGTGCCGGGCCGCCGGGTCGCGGTACGTCTCCGGGTGCGCGGCGTCGCCCCGCGGGGCTCCCCGGTACGGCTGTCCGTCCCGCTCGGCGGGCCGCCGTGGCGTGTCGACCCCGGGCCGGCCGACGCCCGCCTGGTCGTGGTGGCGGACCGGCCGCTCCACCGGCTGGCCCGAACCGGCGCCCGGTGGCACGGGCCGGTCGGATCCGGGTCGGCTGTCCCGCTCCGGCATGGGCCGGCCTTCGCGGTCCAGCGGCGGCCGGACATCGCGGCCCGACGCGAGCCGCCCTTCTCGGTCCGGAGCGCGCCGAGCATCCCGGTCCAGCGGAGGCCGGCCATCCCGGTCCGCCCGAGCATCCCGGTCCAGCGGCGGCCGGCCATCCCGGTCCAGCGGCGGCCGGCCATCCCGGTCCAGCGGCGGCCGGCCATCCCGGTCCAGCGGCGGCCGGCCATCCCGGTCCAGCGGCGGCCGGC
>NZ_JBICUP010000016.1:26281-58620 GCF_043198215.1 Micromonospora sp. NPDC048830 | reverse complement strand
CGGCCATCCCGGTCCGGTGCCGGCCGGCCATCCCGGTCCGGTGCCGGCCGGCCATCCCGGTCCGGTGCCGGCCGGTCGGCCCGGTCCGGGGCGGGGCGGCGGCGGTCCTGCCCCCAGCTGTCCGGGCCGGGCCGCTCGCTGCCCGTCCGGTCGTACGTCCGGTACGGGCCCTCGTCCGGCTCGGGCAGCCATCCCGCCTCTCCGCGTGGTGGCGCGGGGGAGACCGGCTCTCCGCGTGGTGGCGCGGGGGAGACCGGCTCGCCGCGTGGTGGCGCGGGGGAGACCGGCTCGCCGCGTGGTGGCGCGGGGGAGACCGGCTCTCCGCGCGGTGGCGCGGGGGAGACCGGCTCTCCGCGCGGTGGCGCGGGGGAGACCGGCTCTCCGCGCGGTGGCGCGGGGGAGACCGGGTTGGGCGCCTCGGCGGGGCGCGGGTGGCGTCCCTCGCCGGGGCGGCGCTGGTCGTACGGGTCGCCGTGCCAGGCGGCGGCGTTCCGGTCCGGTGTCCACTCCGGCCCGCGCCGGTCGTACCCGTCGGGCGCGTCCCGCTGCGGGCGGCGCGGCGGGTACGGGCCGACCGGCGCCTCCGGGCGTCGGTCGCGGTGCCAGGCGCTCTCCGGCGGAACGCGCTGACGGTCGTCGTCGGCCGGGAATCGACCGCCCGGGCCGGGGCGCCCGGACCGGTGCTCGTCGCCCCGCCACCGGCCGTCGCCGGCGCGCCGGTCGTCATGGCTTCGCCGGCCGTCACCGGCGCGCCGGTCGTCATGGCTTCGCCGGTCGTCATGGCTTCGCCGGTCGTCGGGGCCGCGTTGGTCGTCGGGGCCGGCCGCCCGGTCCTCGTATCCGTGGCCGGGGGCCCGGTCGTCATAGCCGGGAAAACGCTCGTCGCGACGGCCGGGCCGGCCCTGGTGACCGAAGCCCCGCTCGTCGTGCCGGTGAGGGCGGTCCTCGAACTGGCCGCCGCGGTCCGTGGGCGCGCCGGCCCAGCCGTTTCCGGCCCGGCCCGGACGGTTGTCCGGCCGGCGCGGCCCGGCGCGGTCGTCGTCCCACCCGCGCCGGGCGAGGTCGTCGCGGTCGCCCCGGCGGTCGTCCCACCGGTCGGGGTACGCCGCGTCGCGCCCGCCGGGGGCCGGGCTCACCGGACGGTGGTCGGAGGCGGGCTTGCCGGGGTGCACCTCGGCGCGGCCGACGGCGGCGGCGCGTCCCCGGGTCTGCGCCGGGGGCGGCTGCCGCAGGCCGATGTCGCCGGGGTATCGCTGTCCGGGGAACTGGGGGTGCCACTCGGAGGTGGTCTCGAAGACCCAGGACGGCTCGGCCGGGTCGCGCCAGCGGTCGAAGTAGCCGCCACTCATGGCGAGGCCCCGTCGCCGCCCGCGTGGCGCGCCCCGTTGCCCGGCTCGCGTCGCTCGCTCACGGCGATGTCACCTCGTTGGTAATTGTCGCGCTCGGCGTCTCACCTGCCGGTAAGGTCACTCGGTCCGGCGTTGGCGTGGCTGCGGAAGGAGGGTAACGGCGTGGGCTCTGTCACCGCCACTGTGGCACGGTCCACCGGCTCAAACGTTATCCCATGGTTTCGGACATTCCTAGCTATAACGGTCTCAGGATTCCGGCGATACGCCACGTACCGGCAGGCCGCGCTCGCCGGCGCGGCCACCAACGCCGTGTTCGGCTTCCTGCGCTGCTACGTCCTGCTGGCCGTGGCGGGCGCGGCCGGCGTCGCGGGCGGGTACGACCGGGGGCAGCTCGCCTCCTTCGTCTGGGCCGGGCAGGGCCTGCTGGCGGTCATCCTGCTCTGGGGCTGGACGGACCTGGCCGACCGGATCCGCACCGGCGAGGTGGCCAGTGACCTGCTCCGGCCGGTGCACCCGGTGACCAGCTACCTCGCCACGGACCTCGGCCGGGCCGGCTGGGCCTGCGTGTCCAGGCTGGTGCCCCCGCTGCTGGTCGGCCCGATCTTCTTTCCCGTGCACCTGCCGGCCCGCTGGTCGACCGTGCCGCTGTTCGCGCTCTCCGTGCTGGTCGCGGTGGTGCTCTGCTTCGGCTGCCGGTTCCTGGTCAACGCCACCGCGTACTGGCTGGACGACGCCCGCGGCCCGTTGGTCCTGTGGGCCCTCGCCTCCGGGGTGCTCGCCGGGCTCTACTTTCCGCTGCGCTTCCTGCCCGACTGGCTGTACCTGGCGGTGCAGCTGGGCACCCCGTTCCCGAGCCTGTTCCAGACGCCGCTCGACGTGCTGGTCGAACGCGATCCCACCCCGGTCCAGCTCGGGCTGGTCGGGGTGCAGGTCTGCTGGGCGGCGGCGGTGCTGGGCCTGTGCCGGCTGGTGCAGCGCCGCGCCGAGCGCCGGCTGGTGGTGCAGGGTGGCTGAGGCGGGGACCGTGACCCGACGGGCGCGCCCGCCCGGGCGGCTGGCCGCGTACCGGGCGCTGCTCGGGGCTCAGGCCCGCTCGCAGACCGCGTACCGGACGTCGTTCGTGGTGGATCTCGTCGGCAACGTGGGGGCGACCCTCTTCGACGTGGTGACCGTCCTGGTGCTGTTCGGGGTGACCCGGGAGCTGGGCGGGTTCACGCTCCGCGAGGCCATGGTGATGGTCGGGCTCTCCGCCTTCGCGTTCGCCACCGCCGACCTGCTGGTCGGCAACATCGAGCGGCTGCCCCGGTACGTGCGCACCGGCCTGCTGGACGCCGTGCTGGTCCGCCCGCTCGGGGCGCTGCCGCAGCTGCTGCTGATGGACCTTCCCCTGCGCAAGGTGTCCCGGGCGGTCCTGGGCCTGTCCGTGCTGGCGGTGGCGGTCGCCTCGGCGGGCGTCGACTGGACCCCGGGCCGGGTGGCGCTGCTGCTGCTCGCCCCGGTGGCCGGGGTGGTCTTCTTCGGCTCGGTCTTCGTGGCCACCGCCACCGTCTCGTTCTACTGGACCGAGTCGGGGGAGTTGGCCAACTCGCTCACCTACGGCGGGCGCGACTTCACGTCGTACCCCGTCACGGTCTACGGCGGCTGGTTCCGGGCGCTGTTCGCGTACGGGACGGGGTTCGCCTTCGTCAGCTACCAGCCGGCGCTGCTCGGCCGGGCCGACCCGCTCGGCCTGCCGGCGTGGGCCGGCTGGGCCTCGCCGGCGGTCGCGCTGGTCGCCGCGGCGGGCGCGGCGGTGGCCTGGCGGGTCGGTGTCCGACACTACCGGAGTACGGGATCGTGAGCGCTGAGGTCAGCACGGTACGCGAGGCATCGGGCTCGTCGACGGCGGACGTCATCGACGTGCGCGGCCTGCGCAAGGAGTTCACGGTCCGGGTTCGGGCCGGACGGCTGCGCCGGGAGAAGCGGGTCGTGAGCGCGGTCGACGGGATCGACCTGCGGGTCGCCCGGGGCGAGATGCTCGGCTACATCGGCCCGAACGGCGCCGGCAAGTCCACCACCCTGAAGATGCTCACCGGCGTGCTCGCGCCGTCGGCCGGGGAGGTGCGCGTCTGCGGCCTGCGCCCGGTGCCGCAGCGCACCCGGCTGGCGCTGCGCATCGGCGTGGTCTTCGGCCAGCGTTCCCAGCTCTGGTGGGACCTGCCGCTGCGGGACTCGTTCGACCTGCTCCGGCACGTCTACCGGGTGCCGGCCGCCGAGCACGCCGCCCGGCTGCGCCGCTGCCGGGACCTGCTCGACCTGGACGGGTTCCTGGACACCCCGGTCCGCCAGCTCTCCCTCGGGCAGCGGATGCGCGGCGAGCTGACCGCGGCCCTGCTGCACGGCCCGGAGGTGCTGTTCCTCGACGAGCCGACGATCGGGTTGGACGTGGTGAGCAAGCAGGCGGTGCGCGGCTTCCTCGCCGAGCTGGGCCGGGCCGGCGACACCACCCTCGTGCTCACCACCCACGACCTGGCCGACATCGAGCGGCTCTGCCGGCGGCTGGTGGTGATCGACCACGGCCGGGTCGTGCACGACGGCTCGATCGCCGCGCTGCACGACCGGTACGGCTCCCGCCGACTCGTCGTCGCCGACCTGGACACCGCCCTGCCGGAGCCGCCGGTGCTGCCGGGCGCGCCGCTGCGTCGGGTCGAGGCCGACGGGCACCGGCTCGTCTACGCGCTGGAGTCGGCGACCGCCGCCGAGGTGGTGGCGGGTCTGGCCGGGCTGGCCACCCTGCGCGACATCTCGATCGTCGAGCCGGACATCGAGGAGGTCGTCGCCCGCCTCTACGGTCGGTGAGAAAGGGCTCCCGCCGGCCGAGGTCGCACTTTCGGGGAAACTGTCCCCTCGTCGCACGCCGTGGCCACAGTTTCCCTGAAGTTGTGCGGCTCTTGTCCGGGCGGGGGCGGAAGGACGGCCCGGGGCCGGCCACGGTGGCGACGGCGCTGTGGCGATCCTGCGGGTTGGGTCTCGCTTACGGGTGCTCCATCACCAGGACCGCGAAGGTGCCCGGGGCGAGGGCCTCGTACCGGTGCGGCGCGTCGCCCGGGAACGTGGCGTAGTCGCCCGGCCCCAGCTCGACCAGCTCCGACTCCGGGCCGACGCGCAGCCGCCCGGCGGCCACCACGACGTGCTCCACGCTGCGCGGGGTGTGCGGGTCGGCGACGCGGACGGCGCCCGGCTCCAGCTCGAGGACGTACAGGTCGCGCCGGGCGTGCGCCGAGCCGGCGGCGAGCAGGGTGCCGGTGAAGTCGGCGTGCTCGGACCGGATGCGCGGGCCCTCGCCGGCGCGGACGACCCGTACGGCCGCAGCGGGCGGCTCGACCAGGCGGCTGAACGGCACCCCGAGGGCCACCCCCAGCGCCCACAGCGTCTCCACGCTGGGGTTTCCCGTGCCGGATTCGAGCTGGGAGAGGGTGGACTTGGCGATGCCGGCCCGTCGGGCCAGCTCGGTCAGCGAGATGCCGGCCCGGTCGCGTTCGCGGCGCAGGGCGGCCGCGATGGTGGGCAGCGGCGGAGCGGGGTCCACGGTCAATGTTCGCTCCATCGGTCGGGTTGTTCGGTTTGACGAACACTCTGGCCTGCGTTCATCATAACGGACCATGCGTACGTTTGATCGAACGGTGGACGGCGGCGTGCTCCGCGACGTCGCCGCCGTCGGGGCGGCGATGGTCGCGGTCGGCGCCTCGTTCGGCGCGGTGGCGGTGGCGGCGGGCCTGCCGGCCTGGGCCCCCGTCGCCATGTCCGTCGTCCTCTACGCCGGGGGCGCGCAGTTCATGGCGGTGGGCCTCGTCGCCGCCGGCAGCCCGCTCGCCGCCGTCACGGCCGGCCTGCTGCTCAACGCCCGGCACCTGCCGTTCGGACTGGCGCTCGGCGACACCCTCAGCCGGCGGCGCTGGCAGCGGCTGCTCGGCAGTCACCTGATGACCGACGAGGCGACCGCCTTCGCGCTGGCCCGGCCGGCCGGCGAGCCCCGCCGGCGCGCGTTCTGGCTCGCCGGGACGCTGCTGTTCCTGGCCTGGAACGCCGGCACCGTGCTCGGCGTCTTCCTCGGCGGCGCGGCCGGGGACCCCGCGGCCCTGGGACTGGACGCGGCCTTTCCCGCCGGGCTGGTCGCCCTGCTGCTGCCGGCGCTGCGCGACCGGGAGACCCGCCTGGTGGCGCTGGGCGGCGCGGCTCTGGCGGTCCTGGCCACCCCGGTGCTGCCGGCCGGACTGCCGGTCCTGCTCGCGCTCGGCGCGCTGGTCGTGCCGGCGGTACGCCACAGGCCGACCCGCGCCGGCGAGCCGGGCGGCCCCGATCCGGCGGGTGGCGTCGATGGCCCCGATCCGGTGGGCGGCGTCGATGGCCCCGATCCGGTGGGCGGCGTCGATGGCCCCGATCCGGTGGGCGGCGCCGACCGGTCCGATCCGGCGGTCGGTGCCTACGGCCCCGATCCGGGGGGCATTGCCGACCGGTCCGACTCGGCGGGCGGCGCCGACGGTTCCGTAGGGGAGGTCGGGGCGGGACAGGTCGTCCGGGCGGGGGAGGCGTCGTGCTGATCGCCGTGATCCTCGCCCTGGCCGCCGGCACGTACGGCTTCCGCGTCGCGGGGGTGCTGCTGCGGGACCGGCTGGACCTGCCCGGGTGGTCCCGGCGGCTGCTGCCCGTCGGTGCCGCGACCCTGCTGGCCGCGCTCGCCGCGACCGCCGCGCTGACCGAGGCCGCCGGCTTCGCCGGTTACGCCCGGCCCGCGGGGGTGCTGGTGGGCGTGCTGCTCGCCTGGCGCCGGGCGCCGTTCGTCCTGGTGGTGGTCGCGGCGGCCGGGACGGCCGCGCTGCTCCGCCTGCTCGGCGTGCCCTGACCCGGCCGCCCCGGAAAGAGCGGCCCCGGAGAGAGCGTGCCCTGTCCCGGCCGCCCCGGAAAACGACGAATCCCCTTCCCGCGCTCGCGGGAAGGGGATTCGGGGCGCTACTGCCCCGTCTGTGCGGGCAGCTCCACAGCGGCCGGGCCGGCTCAGATGGCCTGGCCGATCTCCACCTGGGGAGCCGGGGCGCGCATCCGGCGGAACGTGATCGACCGCATGATCGCGTACAGGTAGAGCGAGCCGAGCCGCTGGTCCGTCTTCGGGAACCGCTCCCGGACCAGCTTCTTGATCCGGCGGCTGATCAGGAACGAGTCGATCACCACGCCCAGGGCGAGCGCGCCCCAGAGGATGTTCGAGACCAGCCGGACGACCGGCGGCATGGCCTGGTTGGAGCCGAGCAGCACGATCAGCGCGCCGCCGAAGAACCAGGTGCCCACCGTACGGCGGGAGTCGACCACGTTGCGGGCCAGCAGCCGCTCCGGGCCGCGGTCGCGCGGGCCGCCCTCGCGCCGGAACTCGGCCGCCGCCTCCGCCCGCAGTTGCCGGCGGCGCTCCCGCGCCTCCTCCTTGCTCAGCGGCTTGGTCGCGCCGGCCGGCCGGCGACCGGCCACCGGACGCTTGGGCGTCGCCTGGCCCAGCTCCTTCTTGCTCGGGGTGTAGCCCCGGGAACGGGCGGCGACGGACTCCTCGTCGGGCGTCACGGTGGTGACGGGCTCGTCGACGAGGGTGGCGGACTTGCGGCGAAACAGCGGCACGCGGCAAGGGTAGCCAAACCCCGGAGCCCGGTGCACATCGCGGTGCACCGGGCGCCGGGGAGTGAGCGAGATTACGGCCGCTCGACGTGGGCACCGAGGTCGGCCAGCTTGGCCTCGAAGTCCTCGTAGCCCCGGTTGATCAGGTCGACGCCGTACACCCGGGAGGTGCCGTCGGCGGCGAGCGCGGCGATCAGGTGGCTGAACCCGGCCCGCAGGTCCGGGATGACCAGGTCGGCCGCGTGCAGCTTGCTCGGGCCGGCGATCACCGCGGAGTGCTTGAAGTTGCGCCGGCCGAAGCGGCACGGGGTGCCGCCGAGGCAGTCCCGGTAGACCTGGATGTTGGCGCCCATCGAGTTGAGCGCCGAGGTGTAGCCGAGGCGCTGCTCGTACACCGTCTCGTGGACGATCGACAGGCCCCGGGCCTGGGTCAGCGCCACGACCAGCGGCTGCTGCCAGTCGGTCATGAAGCCCGGGTGCACGTCGGTCTCCAGGGCGACGGACTTCAGCTCGCCACCCGGGTGCCAGAACCGGATGCCGCCCTCCTGGCCCGGCCGACCGAGCCGCGGCGGCCGGACGTCGGTGACCTCGTACTCGCCGCCGACCGAGCGGAAGATGTTCAGGAAGGTCATCATGTCGGCCTGCTGGGCGCCGAGAACCTCGACGTGGCCGCGGGTGGCCAGCGCCGCCGCCGCCCAGCTCGCCGCCTCGATCCGGTCCGGAATCGGCCGGTGGGTGTAGCCGTGCAGCTTCGGCACGCCCTGGATCTCGATCACCCGGTCGGTGTGCACCTTGATGATCGCGCCCATCTTCTGCAGCACGCAGATCAGGTCGATGATCTCCGGCTCCACGGCGGCGTTGCGCAGCTCGGTCACGCCCTCGGCCATCACGGCGGTGAGCAGCACCTGCTCGGTGGCGCCGACGCTCGGGTACGGCAGGGCGAACTTCGTCCCGTGCAGCCCGTTCGGGGCGGACAGGTGCAGCCCCTCCGGCCGCTTCTCGACCGTCGCACCGAACTCCCGCAGCGCCTGGAGGTGGAAGTCGATCGGCCGCGGCCCGATGTGGCAGCCGCCCAGGTCCGGGATGAAAGCGTGGCCCAGCCGGTGCAGCAGCGGCCCGCAGAACAGGATCGGGATGCGGCTGGAGCCGGCGTGCACGTTGATCTGGTCGGTGCTGGCGCTCTCGACGTTGGCCGGGTCGAAGACCAGCTCCCCGTCCTCGTCGCCGTCGGTCACCTTGACCCCGTGCAGGCCGAGCAGCCCCCGGACGACCTCGACGTCGCGGATCCGCGGCACGTCGAACAACCGGCTGGGGCTGTCGCCCAGCAGGGCGGCGACCATCGCCTTGGACACCAGGTTCTTCGCGCCGCGCACGCGGATCCGCCCTTCCAGCGGGGTGCCTCCGTGTACGACCAGGACGTCGTCGGTCAACGCAACCTCCAGCGCGTCGGTGCTGCCGTGTTGATGGTGATGCGGGCGTTCGCTGCTGGTACCCGCGACGCGGCCGACGGTAAACGCCGACGGTGAACGGAGCCGCGTGTGCCGTCGCCCCGGCAGCATAGCCCTCCGTGGCACGAATGGACTCGGGCACATCGCCCCCCAGGGCGGAAATCGGGGTGCGAGGTGCGTATTCGTCCCAGCCTTGTCGCGCAGGGGCGATCAGGCGACCGGCGGCGGGGTGTCCGCCCCCGGGAGCGCGAGCATCTGGTCCAGGGCCGCCCGGGCGTGCCGGGCGGTGTCCGCGTCCACCGTGATCTGGTTGACCACCCGTCCGGCCACCAGCTCCTCCAGGGCCCAGACCAGGTGCGGCAGGTCGATCCGGTTCATGGTCGAGCAGTAGCAGACGGCCCGGTCCAGGAACATGATCTGCTTGTCCGGGTGGGCCAGCGCCAGCCGCCGGACCAGGTTCAGCTCCGTCCCGACCGCCCAGGCCGAACCGGCCGGCGCGGCCTCGATGGCCCTGATGATGTACTCGGTCGAGCCCACGAGGTCGGCGGCGGTGACCACCTCGTGCCGGCACTCGGGGTGGACCAGCACGTTGACCCCCGGCACCCGCTCCCGTACGTCGTTGACGCTGTCGAGGGTGAACCGGCCGTGCACCGAGCAGTGCCCGCGCCACAGGATCATCTTCGCGTCCCGCAGCTGCTGCGGGGTGAGCCCGCCGTTCGGCTTGTGCGGGTCGTAGAGCACGCAGTCGTCGAGCGAGAGACCCAGCTCCAGCACGGCGGTGTTCCGCCCGAGGTGCTGGTCGGGCAGGAAGAGCACCTTCGACCCCTGCCGGTACGCCCAGTCCAGTGCCCGCCGCGCGTTCGACGAGGTGCAGACCACCCCGCCGCGCCGGCCGACGAAGCCCTTGATGTCCGCCGAGGAGTTCATGTACGTCACCGGGACGACGTCCTGCGCGACGCCCAGCTCGGTCAGCACGTCCCAGGCCGTCTCGACCTGCGACAGCACCGCCATGTCCGCCATCGAGCAGCCGGCGGCCAGGTCGGGCAGGACGACCTTCTGGCTGTCGGAGGTGAGGATGTCGGCGCTCTCGGCCATGAAGTGCACGCCGCAGAAGACGATGTACTCCGCGTCCGGCCGGGCCGCCGCCTCCCGGGCCAGCTTGAACGAGTCGCCGGTCACGTCGGCGAACTGGATCACCTCGTCGCGCTGGTAGTGGTGGCCGAGCACGAAGACCCGGTCGCCGAGGGCGGCCTTCGCCGCCGCGGCCCGGGCCACCAGGTCGGGGTCGCTGGGCGCCGGCAGGTCGCCCGGACACTCCACGCCACGCTCGGTGGCGGGGTCGCTGCCGCGGCCGAGCAGAAGCAGGGCCGTCGCGGTGTTGGAGGGTTCCACCCAGGTCGAAGTCACGTCCAAATGGTCCCACAGCACCGCCGCCGCACGGCATCGGCCGATGTGGCCTGCCGCACTCCCCGGACGCCGGTGTGGCCTGACACACTGCTCGGCATGCGCGTGCTGCTCTGCCCGGACAAGTTCGCCGGTACCCTGCCCGCCCCAGAGGTGGCCGCCGCGGTGGCCGAGGGCTGGCGGGAGGTGGCCGAGGCGGACGAACTGCTCATCCGGCCCCTCGCCGACGGCGGCCCCGGCTTCGTCGCCGTCCTCGCCGACGCGCTGGGCGGTCGCCGGGTGCCGGTGCCGACCGTCGACCCCCTCGGCCGGCCGGCCGAGGGTGAGATCCTGCTCACCGACGACGGCACGGCGTACGTGGAGAGCGCCCAGGCCTGCGGGCTGCACCTGCTCGAGCCGGCCGAACGCGACCCGAAGGCCACCACCTCGTACGGCCTCGGCGCGCTGGTCACCGCCGCCGTGGAGCGCGGCGCCCGCACGGTGGTGATCGGGCTGGGCGGGTCCGGCACCAACGACGCCGGCGCCGGGCTGCTCACCGCGCTCGGTGTCACCCCGCTCGACGGGGCCGGCCTGGCCCTGCCGTACGGCGGGGCGGCGCTGGCCGCCGTCGCCGGGCTGGACGGGGCGCCCCGGCTGCGCGACGCCACCCTGGTCGCCGCCACCGACGTGGACAACCCGCTACTCGGGCTGCACGGCGCCAGCAACGTGTACGGCCCGCAGAAGGGGGCGACCCGGTCCGACGTCCTGCTGCTCGACGCCGCGTTGGAGCGCTTCGCCGCCGTCCTGGAGCGGGACCTGCCCGGCTGCCCGGCCGGCCTCGGCGCGCTGCCCGGCGGGGGAGCGGCCGGCGGCCTCGGCGCCGCGATCCTGGCCCTCGGCGGCCGGTGCGACTCCGGGATCGGCCTGGTCACCCGGGCCATCGGGCTGCCCGCCGCGCTCGACGCCGCCGACCTGGTGATCACCGGCGAGGGCTCCTTCGACCACCAGTCGCTGCGCGGCAAGGTCGTCGCCGGGGTGGCCGGGGCCGCCCGGGACCGGGGAGTGCCGTGCGTCGTGCTGGCGGGGCAGGTGAGCACCGGGCGCCGGGAGGCCGCGGCGGCCGGCGTCACCGACGCGTACAGCCTGGTGGAGCACTTCGGCGGCGAGGAACGCGGCGGGCTGGACGCGGCGCTGAGCCGCCCGGCCGAGGGACTGCGGCAGCTCGGCGCCCGCCTGGCAGGCCAGTGGAGCCGCTGACGGACCGGGTGCAGCCGCTGCGGCGCGGCGGTGGAGGCGCCGGCCGAGGGGCGCAGGTCACGCCGATCCGGTGAGCCGGCCCGGGGCGGCATACAATCGAGGTCGCGACCACATCGGGAATCACCGGGCGACGTACCGCGTTGGCCAGTGAGTCCAGACCCACACGCGCAGGGAGACTTCCACGTGACCACGCCAGCGCAGACCGAGTCGACCGAGGCCAAGGCCCCCAATACCGTCGTCCTCACCGACGTCGCGGCGCAGAAGGTCCAGGCCCTGATCGAGCAGGAGGGCCGCGACGACCTGCGGCTCCGGGTGGCGGTGCAGCCGGGCGGCTGCTCCGGCCTGCGGTACCAGCTGTTCTTCGACGAGCGGTCGCTCGACGGCGACATCGTCACCGACTTCGACGGCGTCGAGGTCGTCGTCGATCGGATGAGCGCCCCTTACCTGACCGGCGCCACCATCGACTTCGCCGACCGGATCGACGCCCAGGGCTTCACGATCGACAACCCGAACGCGGGCAACTCCTGCGCCTGCGGCGACTCGTTCAGCTGAGCCGGCAGCGGCCGGCGGGCCGCGCGGCGGGGCCGCCCCTGTCCTCCAGGGGCGGCCCCGCTGTCCCTTTTTTCATGCGGCCCTACCGTCCGAGATCTTCTCGGCCCGCCGTCCCTGGCCGGGTCGAGCAGCGCGGACGCCTTCCCGGTCGGCCCGCCCGACGTGCGGAGGTGGGCGCCGGGTTGAGCGGACCGTGACGGCCGATCGAACGACACCCCTCCGGCCTTCGTTCCGGCCCGGTAGGCTGACCGGCGCCGTGCTCCCGACCGCGAGGGTAGACATGAAGATCGCCGTGACCGGTTCGATCGCGACCGACCATCTGATGAGCTTCCCCGGCCGGTTCGCCGACCAGCTCATCGCCGACCAGCTCGACAAGGTCTCGCTGTCCTTCCTGGTGGACGACCTGGTACTGCGCCGGGGCGGGGTGGCGGCCAACATCGCCTTCGGGATGGGGCAGCTCGGCCTGCGTCCGGTCCTGCTCGGCGCGGTCGGCGCCGACTTCGCCGACTACCGTTCCTGGCTGGAGCGGCACGGCGTCGACTGCGGCTCGGTGCACGTCAGCGAGGTGGCCCACACCGCCCGCTTCGTCTGCACCACCGACACCGAGATGTGCCAGATCGCCTCCTTCTACGCCGGGGCGATGAGCGAGGCCCGCAACATCGAGCTGGCTCCGGTCGCGCAGCGGCTCGGCGGGCTCGACCTGGTCCTGGTCAGCGCCAACGACCCGGAGGCGATGCTGCGGCACACGGCCGAGTGCCGCGAGCGCGGGTACCCGTTCGTGGCCGACCCGTCCCAGCAGCTCGCCCGCATGTCCGGCGAGGACGTGGCGGCGCTGATCGACGACGCCGAGTACCTGATGACCAACGAGTACGAGAAGTCCCTGCTGCAGAGCAAGGCCGGCCTCACCGACGCGCAGCTGCTGGACCGGGTGAAGATCCGGGTGACCACGCTGGGCAAGGACGGCGCGGAGATCGCCGGCCGGGACTTCGGGACGATCCACGTGCCGGTCGTCCGGGAGGTCCAGGCGGTCGACCCGACCGGTGTCGGGGACGGCTTCCGGGCCGGCTTCTTCGCCGGCCTCTCCTGGGGCCTGGGCCTGGAGCGGGCCGCCCAGGTCGGCTCGCTGCTGGCCGCGTTGGTGCTGGAGACCGTCGGCACGCAGGAGTACGAGGTGCGCCCCGACGTGTTCGTCAAGCGGCTCGCCGAGTCGTACGGCGATGCCGCCGCCGAGGACGTCCGTCCCCACCTGCTCCCGTAGCCCTCGCGACCGCCGACCCCGCCGCCCGCCCTCTCGGCGGGGCGGCGGGTCAATGGGCGCGGCGGACGTCGTACGCCGGGGAGTCCGGGGTGCCGGTGGCCGCCAGGAAGTCCTGGGCGCGCATCCGGCACCAGGCCGGGATGTCGACGGCCGCCGCCGGGTCGTCGGCCAGCACCCGTAGCACCGCGCCGACGGGCAGCTCCGGCAGCCGGCGGGCCATTTTGATCACCGGCAGCGGGCAGCGCTGACCCCGGCAGTCGAGCACCTCGTCGGGCGCGGCGTCACCCGCGCTCACAGCCCCGTCACCCCGGCCTCGGCGCGCAGGTCGGCGACGAGGCCGGGCAGCTCGGCGAGGAACCGCTCCACCTCCGCCTCCGTCGTCTCCCGGTGCAGCGAGATCCGCACGTTGCCGTGCGAGAGCACGCCCATCGCCTCCAGCACATGTGACGGGCGCAGCGTGGACGACGTGCACGAGGAACCGGACGAGACGGCGAAGCCCCGCCGGTCCAGCGCGTGCAGCAGCGCCTCGCCGTCGACGTACAGGCAGGAGAACGTCACCAGGTGGGGGAGCCGGTCGACGGGGTCACCGACGACCTCCACGTCCGGCACCTCCGCCGCCACCCGGGCGCGGATGCGGTCCACCAGCGGCGCCAGCCGCGCCGCCTCCGCCCCCGCCTCGGCCGCCGCCGCGCGCAGGCTCGCCGCCGCGGCCACCACCGCCGGCAGGTTCACCACCCCGGGCGTACGCCCCGACTCCCGCTCGTCGGCCGGCCACGGCGACTCCCAGCGGGTGCCCTTGCGCACCACCAGCAGCCCCACGCCGGGCGGCCCGCCCCACTTGTGCGCGCTGGCGGTCAGCACCGACCAGCCCGCCGGCACCGGCACGCGGCCCACCAGCTGCGCCGCGTCGACGTACAGCGGCACCCCGGCGTCGCGGCACGCGGCGGCCGCCGCCGGCACGGGCTGCACCGTGCCCACCTCGTGGCTGGCGCCGATCAGCGCCGCGAGGGCCACCCCGGGCGCGGCCACGGCCGCCGACCAGGCGTCCAGGTCGAGCCGGCCGAGCCGGTCCACCGGGACGGTGGTCGCCGTCCCGCCGGCGGCGACGTGCCGCTCGCCGGCGTGCAGCACGGCCGAGTGTTCGATCGCGGAGTGCACCAGGACGTCGCCCACCCGCCGTCGCCCGGTCAGGCCGCCGAGCACGGCCGAGTGCGCCGCGCTCGTACCGCTGGGGGTGAAGGACAGCTCGTCGGCGCGGACGCCCAGGGTCTGCGCGGCGGCCTCACGGGCGGCGTCGAGGAGCTGGCGGGCCCGGCGGGCCTGGCGGTACAGCCGGTTCGGGTCGGCCCAGCCGTCGTCGAGGGCGGCCAGCAGCGCCTGCCGGGCGACCGGGTGCAGCGGGGCGGCGGCGGCCGCGTCCAGGTATACCGGGGATGCGCTCACGACTCCGACGCTATCGTGCCGGTACGGCCAAGATCCCCCCGATCGGTGCCGACACCGACCCCAACACGGTCAGCCTGCTCATGGTCGAGTAATCTGCGACCGTCGGTGACGCCTTTGCCGCCGGTGATGAGGGAAACCACCACCGCGGCGCGCTAGGGAGGCAGGACCAGGTGGTCGCAAGGAGTTCGGAGGTACGGCACTCGGCCGTACGGCACAGCGCTTCCCCGGGAGCCGGCGCGCGCCGGCGGCGTGGTGCTGGTCGGCTCGCCGGCCTCGGCCTCGGTGGCGCGGCGCTGCTGGTCCTGCTCACGGGCTGCGACGTCGGCAAGACCTTCGCCGGCTTCGGCTGGCCGCAGGGCGGCATCACGCCGGAGTCCCAGCGGATGTACGACCTGTGGATCGCGTCCTGCATCGCCGCCCTCGCGGTCGGTGTGTTCGTCTGGGGCCTGATCTTCTGGTGCGTGGTGCGCTACCGGAAGCGGGGCAACGAGCTGCCGGTGCAGACGCGGTACAACCTGCCGATGGAGTTCCTCTACACGATCGCCCCGATCCTGGTCGTGTCGGTGCTCTTCTACTACACCGCGGTCGTGCAGACCGACGTGAACAAGACGTCGAAGAACCCGGACGTCACGGTCGAGGTCGTCGCGTTCAAGTGGAACTGGCAGTTCAACTACCGCGACGGCCAGGGCACGGACGCGAACACCGTCGCGTCGGTGCTCGGCACCAGCGAGGTCATCCCGGTGCTGGTGCTGCCGACCGGCCGGTCGATCCGGTTCGAGGAGACCAGCCGCGACGTCATCCACTCGTTCTGGGTGCCGGAGCTGCTGTTCAAGCGCGACGTCATGCCGGGCAACGTCCGCAACGTCTTCGAGGTTTCCAGCCTCGACGCCGAGGGCGCGTACGTCGGCCGGTGCGCCGAGCTGTGCGGCACGTACCACGCGTTCATGAACTTCGAGCTGCGGGTCGTCTCGCCGGAGAAGTACGACCGGTTCCTGGCCGCCAAGCGCGACGGCAAGTCGACGCAGGAGGCGCTGTCGGCGATCGGCGAGGACCCGTACGCCAAGACGACGAAGCCGTTCGACACGCGGCGCGACAAGTCCAACTTCAACCCCGCCACCGCGGGCAGCTGAGGGAGCGGGCATGAAGACCGAGTGGCGCATCTTCCTTGTCATCGCCGGGTTCCTGCTCGGCGCCACCGTCCTCTACGGCGCGTGGACGTACGGCGACTCCGGCCGGGTCGAGTGGGTCGGCACCGTCGCGCTGGCGCTGTCGTTCCTGCTCTGCGCGATGTGCGGCGGCTTCTTCTGGTTCGTCTCCCGCCGGATCGACCTGCGCCCGGAGGACCGGGCGGACGGCGAGATCGCCGACGGCGCGGGCGAGATCGGCTTCTTCAGCCCCGGCAGCTACTGGCCGTTCGGCCTGGCGTTCGCCGCCGCCATCGCGGGCATGGGTCTCGTGTTCTGGCAGTTCTGGCTGCTCGGCGTGGGCCTGGTGGCCGTCGTGTTCGCCGCCTGCGGCCTGCTGTTCGAGTACTACAGCGGCACCCGGCGTACCGCCGAACACTGACCGCGGACGACTCGCGGACGAGCCCGCGCCCCGTCGAGGGGCGCGGGCTCGCGCGTGTTGACGGGCAGCGGCGCGCCGCCCGGACCGTGTCGCCGACCTTGCCGGGCGGCCGGCTGGATGCCGGCTGCGCGACTGTGGAGCTGCCCCGTCCATGCGCCCACCCGGGGCCGGCCGACCCACCCCCGCCCGGCCGGCTGGATGCCGGCTGCATGCCTGTGGAGCTGCCCCGTCCATGCGCCCACCCGGGGCCGGCCGACCCACCCCCGCCCGGCCGGCTGGATGCCGGCTGCATGCCTGTGGAGCTGCCCCGTCCATGCGCCCACCCGGTCGGCCTGATCTCGCCCGCCCAGCCTGCCTTCGCCCACCCGGCGCAGTACATCCCCGGGGTCGCGCCCTCCACGCGGGCCGCCGCCGCGGGGCGCACGATCAGAAGCTTTGCGTCCGCGGGGCGCACGATCAGAAGCTTTGCGTCCGCGGGGCGCACGATCAGAAGCTTTGCGTCCGCGGGGCGCACGATCAGAAGCTTTGCGTCCGCGGGGCGCACGATCAGAAGCTCTGCGTCAGGAGCCGGGGGCGGATGACGCAATTCTCTTGATCGCCGAGCCGGGATCGGGCAGGCGAGAGCGGCGTCGATCGGTTGGGCGCGTGGACGGGGCAACTCCACAGGCGGCCGAACGATGTGTCCGGGCCGCCGGCGGATCCCGGTGGCGGGAACAGGCGGGAACAGGCGGGGAACAGGCGGGGAACAGGTGGAACCAGGCGTTGCAGGACGCGACGAGACGCCGCCGCAGGACTATGGGCGGGTCAGGCGGCGTGCCGGTGGGGGCGGCGACGGGCGCGGGCGGCGACCCGGGCGGCCGGGAAGGTGAACGTGGCGATCAGCACGGCGGCACCGCAGCCCGTGCAGATCAGCTCGGGGCAGTCGACCCCGTGGCCGTCGACGCACGGCGGCGCCTCGAACGGCTGCACGCCCTCGCAGGTGTCGCAGTAGAGCTCGCGGTCCGACACGGGATCCCCTCCGGAAAATGACTCCGGTGTAGTTTGCCACGAGGATCCGACACATCCGCCGGGGCGGCGGGCGTGCTCAGACCGAGCGGGCGATCCCGAGCCAGCGGTCCAGCGCCGCCGCGGCGGCGCCGGAGTCGATCGACTCGGCGGCCCGCTCCATTCCCGAGCGCAGGGCCTCGACGAGATCGCCGTCGAGCGGGCCCTGGGTGGCCAGCGCGGCGGCCGCGTTGACCAGCACCGCGTCCCGGACCGGGCCGGTCTCGCCGGCCAACAGTCGACGGGCCACGCCGGCGTTGTACGCCGCGTCACCGCCCCGCAGGTCGGCCAGCGTGGCCCGGGGCAGCCCGAGGTCCGTCACGTCCAGCACCGCCTCCCTGACGGTGCCCCCCTGGGCCGCCCAGACCCTGGTCGGGGCGGCGGTGGAGAACTCGTCCAGGCCGTCCTCGCCGCGCAGCACCAGCACCGAGTCGCCCCGCTCGGCGAAGACGGCGGCCATCACCGGCGCCATCCGCAGGTCGAAGCAGCCCACCGCGCCCGCGCGGGGTCGGGCCGGGTTGGTCAGCGGGCCGAGGAAGTTGAAGACGGTCGGCACGCCCAGCTCGCGCCGGGTCGGGCCGGTGTGCCGCATGCCCGGGTGGAACCGGGGCGCGAAGCAGAAGCCGATGCCGGCCTCCAGCACGCACCGGGCCACCGCCTCCGGGGCGAGGTCGAGCGGGAGGCCGAGGTATTCCAGCAGGTCCGCCGTGCCGCAGGACGACGAGGCCGCGCGGTTGCCGTGCTTGACCACCCGGACGCCCGCCCCGGCCGCCACCAGCGCGGCCATGGTGGAGATGTTCACCGTGTGGGCGAGGTCGCCGCCGGTGCCGACCACGTCGAGCGAGGACTCGCGCAGCTCCGCCGGCAGGTCGACCTTCGCCCCCCTGCCGAGCATCGTCTCGACCAGGCCAGCCAGCTCGGCCGGGGTCTCGCCCTTGGCCCGCAGCGCGACGGCGAAGCCGGCGATCTGCGCCGGGACCGCCGCGCCGGACATGATCTCGCCCATCGCCCAGGCGGTGTCCGCGGTGGAGAGCTCCTCGCCGCGCAGCAGCGCGGAGAGCAGAAGCGGCCAGGTCCGTTCGCCCATGGCGGGCCTCCCGAGCGGGCGTGGATGTGCGGATGGGGGGGCGACCGGCGACGGCGGCGGTCGTGACGGGCCGGGCGCCGGCGGCGGGAACCGGGCGACGCGCGTTCCCGGGCTCAGGCCGCGGCGTGGGTACGCAGCAGCTCGGCGACGGTGGTGCCGGTGGTCACCGGGTCGAGCGGGTGCACCAGGGTGGCGTCGACCTCGGCGTACGCGGCCAGCCAACGGTCCGCGGCGCGGGCGATCACCAGGCAGGTCGGGGGAGCGTCGGCCCGGTCGTCCTTGATCTGCCGGGCGATGCCGAGGCCGCCGCCGGGGCTCGCCTCGCCGTCCAGCAGCAGCAGGTGGATCTCGTAGTCGTCGACCAGCCGGACGCACTCCGCGTAGGTGGACGCCTCGACGAACTCGATCTCCAGCCCGGGCGCGGGCCGGGTGCCGACGGCCAGCCGCATCCGGTCACGGACCTGCGGGTCGTCGCTGTAGAGCAGGACGGTGCAAAGACGATCGCTCATTACTGGCTGGCTCCCACCTCGTAGCTCGCCCGCTGATCGTACCGGTCGTCGCCGCCGCCCCGCCCGCCGCCCGGCCTGGGCGGCGGATGTGCCCTCCGGGCCTGGTCAGGCCGGGGATTCCGCGGCCCGCGCGCGGGCCTCCTGGCGGTCCAGTTCGCGATCGAGGCGGCGGGCCTCCCGCTCCGACTGGCGCACCCACTGCACCACCAGGACCGCGAGCATCGTCACACTGACGAACTCGCCGCCGGCCCACAGGATGCCGCCGGCGACGACCTGGTCGTTCCACGGGTCGGACCAGCCGAGGCCGAGCGACGGGTACCAGTCGCCGCCGAAGAGCGTGGTGCTCTGCATGACCGTGAGCCCGAGCACGGTGTGGAACGGCACCGACAGCACCATGAGCAGCGCCCGCGCGGGGTACGGCCACCGCCCGGGCAGCGGGTCCAGCCCGAGCAGCGGCCAGAAGAACACGCAGCCGGTCGCGATGAAGTGCGCGTGCATCACCTCGTGCGCCCAGCTGTGCTCGAGCGTGTACCGGTACAGGTCGCTGAAGTACAACGCGAACGGGTTCACCACGAAGACGGCGAACGCCACGAGGGGGAAGGTGTAGATCCGGGCGATCCTGCTGTGCACGATCGCCAGCAGCCGCTTGCGCGGTCGCACGGGCAGGGTGCGCAGGGCGAGGGTGACGGGGGCGCCGAGGGCCAGGAAGATCGGGGCGACCATCGACAGCACCATGTGCTGCACCATGTGCACCGACAACAGCACGGTGTCGTACGCGTGCAGGCCGCTCACCGTGACCGCGGCGATGCCGCCGAGGCCCGGGCCGAGGAAGAACACCGTACGGGCCACCGGCCAGTGGTCCCCGCGCAGGCGCAGCCGGTGTACGCCGTACAGGTAGAGTCCGGCGGCGAGCACCAGCCCGAGGGCGAGCCAGCTGTCCAGGCGGGTCTCGGTGAACACCCGGGCCACGGTGAACGGCGGCGGGAGCGGGTCGCCACCGGCCGCCACCACGGACGGCGCGGCGACCCCCGAGGTGGCGGCGAAGATCGAATCGACGTGCAGCACGCTTTTCAGGCTAGCCAGGCGAACCGGACCTGCCACGATCGGGCCACCGATCCCGCGGCTTTGGCCCCCCGCTGATCGCCGGCCGTGGTCAGGGGCAATAATGACCGCGTGACTGCGGCCCCAGCCATTGACAAGAGCCGGATCCACTCCCTGACCCGACCCAACATGGTCAGCGTCGGGACGATCGTGTGGCTCTCCAGCGAACTCATGTTCTTCGCGGCGCTGTTCGCGATGTACTTCTCCATCCGCGCCGCCGCGCCGGAGCAGTGGGCGAAGCACACCGAGCACCTGAACATCCCGTACGCGACCACCTTCACGGTGATCCTGGTGCTGTCCTCGGTGACCTGCCAGCTCGGCGTGTTCGCGGCGGAGAAGGGTGACGTCCACGCCCTGCGGCGCTGGTTCACGATCACCTTCGTGATGGGTCTGATCTTCGTGCTCGGCCAGCTCAACGAGTACCGCGAGCTGGTGCACGAGGGCATCAAGATCAACGGAGACGGGTACGGGTCGATGTTCTACCTGACCACCGGCTTCCACGGTCTGCACGTGACCGGCGGTCTGGTCGCCTTCATCATCTTCATGATCCGCACGACCATGGGCCGGTTCACCCCCGCCCAGGCCACCTCGGCGATCGTCGTGTCGTACTACTGGCACTTCGTCGACGTGGTGTGGATCGGCCTCTACGCCATGATCTACTGGCTCCAGTGATCTTGGCGGCGTCACGTATCGCGCCGCTGCTTCGTCCCTGAGACAAGTCCCACCCTTAAGGACACAGGTCATGACTTCTGACAACGACCGCCGACGCGGTCTGCTCGCGCGGTTGCGCGGCGGGCGGCCCGCAGCGCGCAGCAGGGGCCGCCGCCGGCTGGGCGCGGCGTTCCGCCTGATCGCCGCGCTCACGCTGGCCGGCGGCGCCTACACCGTCTTCGCCCCCGGCGTCCAGGCGCAGGAAAACCCGCCGCTCACCGGCGCCGCCGCCGAGGGCAAGGCGCTGTTCGACGTGAGCTGCGTGAGCTGCCACGGGCGCAACGCGCAGGGTGTCGAGGGTCGTGGCCCGAGCCTGATCGGGGTCGGCTCGGCCTCGGTCGAGTTCCAGGTGAGCTCCGGTCGGATGCCGATGGCCCGGCAGGAGGCCCAGGCCGCGCGTAAGCCGCCGGTCTTCACCGACGACGAGGTCCGTCAGCTCGGGCAGTACGTCCAGTCGCTCGGCGGCGGCCCGCAGATCCCCGAGGGCGACCTGCGCCACGACGCCAACCTGTCGACCGGCGGCGAGCTGTTCCGGATCAACTGCTCGCAGTGCCACGCCTTCGGCGGTGGCGGCGGCGCCCTGTCCTCCGGCAAGTACGCGCCGAGCCTGCGTCCCGCCAGCGACCGCCAGATCTACGCCGCGATGCTCAGCGGCCCGCAGAACATGCCGGTCTTCGGGGACAACCAGATCACCCCGGAGCAGAAGGCGGACATCATCGCCTACATCCAGGAGACCCTGAAGCACGACCAGGACCAGGGCGGCTTCAACCTCGGTCGGTACGGGCCGTCCACCGAGGGCCTGGCCATCTTCCTGATCGGCATCGTCGCGCTCGTCTTCGCCAGCCTGTGGATTGCGGGCAAGTCGTGACCGAGCGGATCTTTCGGTTCAGCGCTGTGGTGCCGCAGCCCGGCACCGCCCGTAGCGAGGTGACGGCATGAGCACCCAAACTGAGCACCAGGCCCAGCAGGGTCGGGAGCCGCTCGACGTGAACGACCCCCGGCTCAGCCGGTTCGACATCGTGGAGGAGGGCGCGCGCCGGGACGACATCGAGATCGTCCACTACGAGCCGCAGTTCGTCCCCGGCAGCCGGGCCGAGCGCCGCATGGTTCGTACGGTCTCGGCCATGTTCCTGCTCACCGGCCTCGCCGCGACCGCGTTCCTGGTGATCTACATCTGGTGGCCGTGGGAGTACAAGCCGGGCTCCGGCGGCGACAAGCTCTACACCCCGCTGCTCGGCCTCACCCTCGGCGTGGCCCTGCTGGGCATCGGCTTCGGCATCCTGACCTGGGGCAAGAAGCTGCTGCCCAAGGAGGTCTCGATCCAGGACCGGCACGAGGGCGCCTTCTCCCCGGACGACCGCAAGATCACCGGTGAGACCATGCTCTACCTCGCCGACGAGATGGGCGTGAAGCGCCGGCCCCTGCTGGGCGTCTCGCTGGTGGCCGGCCTCCTGCCGGTGGGCGCGGTCGTCGCGGCGCCGCTGGTCGGTGGGCTGATCTCCCAGCCGCACAAGAACAACCAGATGTTCACCACCGGGTTCAACCCGGCCAACAACGGCGGCCGGAAGGTGCGGCTGGTCCGCGAGGACGGCCGGCCGATCCGCCCGGCGGACGTCAGCGCCGGCGGCCAGCTGACCGTCTTCCCGGGCATCGAGCACGGCGTGAGCAACAAGCACGCCGACTCGCCGACGCTGCTGATCCACCTGCGGGAGAACGACGCCCAGACGTCCCGCGAGGCCAACCAGCGGGTCGGCCACGACGGCTACATGTGGGGCAACTACGCCGCGTACTCCAAGGTCTGCACGCACGCGGGCTGCCCGGCGAGCCTGTACGAGCAGCAGACCAACCGTCTGCTCTGCCCGTGCCACCAGTCCCAGTTCCTGATCACCGACAACGCCCGGCCGGTCTTCGGCCCGGCCAGCCGGCGGCTGCCCCAGCTGCCGATCGAGGTGGACGACGAGGGCTTCTTCGTGGCGCGGTCGGACTACACCGAGACCATCGGGCCTGACTTCTGGGAGCGGCCGTGAAGCGTCGTAAGTTGGACATGGCAGCCCTGCCCGGTAAGGCCGCGGTGGGGGTGGAGGAGCGCTTCCAGGTCGCCACCCCGCTGCGTCGGCTGCTGAACAAGGTCTTCCCGGACCACTGGTCCTTCCTGCTCGGCGAGATCGCGCTGTTCTCGTTCGTCGTGCTGCTGCTGACCGGTGTCTTCCTGACCTTCTTCTTCGAACCGTCGATGACCGAGGTGGTCTACAACGGCAGCTACGCCCCGCTGCGGGGCACGCCGATGTCGGCCGCGTACGCCTCCAGCCTGGACCTGTCGTTCGACGTCCGGGGTGGCCTGATCATGCGGCAGATGCACCACTGGGCGGCGCTGCTGTTCATGGCCGCGATCGTCGTGCACATGCTGCGGGTCTTCTTCACCGGCGCGTTCCGCAAGCCGCGGGAGACCAACTGGATCATCGGCTCGCTGCTGTTCTGGGTCGGCTTCCTCGCCGGCTTCACCGGCTACTCGCTGCCGGACGACGGCCTGTCCGGCACGGGCCTGCGGATCGCCTCCGGCATCATGCTGTCGATCCCGGTGATCGGCTCCTGGGTGACCTCGTCGATCTTCGGCGGCGAGTTCCCGGGTGAGATCATCATCAGCCGGTTCTTCATCGCCCACGTGCTGCTCATCCCGGGTCTGCTGGTGGCGCTGATCAGCGCCCACCTCGGCCTGGTCTTCAAGCAGAAGCACACCCAGTGGCCCGGCCCCGGCCGGACCAACGGCAACGTCGTCGGCGAGCGGATGTTCCCGCGGTACGCGCTGAAGCAGGGCGGCTTCTTCATGGTCGTCTTCGGCGTGATCGCGCTGATGGGTGGCCTGTTCCAGATCAACCCGATCTGGTACTTCGGCCCGTACGAGGCGTGGGTGGTCTCGGCCGCCAGCCAGCCCGACTGGTACGTCATGTTCCTCGACGGCTCGACCCGCCTCATGCCGGCCTGGGAGATCAACATCCCGATCGGCGACGGGTACGTCATCCCGCCGCTGTTCTGGCCCACGGTCGTGCTGCCGGGCATCCTGGTCGGCCTCTCCACGATGTACCCGTTCATCGAGGCGCGGCGGCTCAAGGACTACCGCAGCCACAACCTGCTCCAGCGCCCCCGGGACACCCCGGAGCGGACCGCGATCGGCGCGATGGCCGTGGCGTTCTTCATCGTCCTGACGCTCTCGGGCGGCAACGACGTGATCGCCGACAAGTTCCACATCAGCCTGAACGCCATGACCTGGGCGGGCCGGATCGGCCTGCTGATCGCCCCGCCGCTGGCGTACTACGTGACGTACCGGATCTGCCTGGGCCTGCAGCAGCACGACCGCGAGGTGCTGGCCCACGGCGTCGAGACCGGCATCATCCGGCGACTGCCGGACGGCCGGTTCGAGGAGATCCACCAGCCGCTCACCGCGGCCGGCCACGACGGGCACGGCGAGCTGGAGTACGTCGGCTGGGTGGTGCCCAAGAAGATGAACCGGCTCGGCGCCCTCGGGCCGGCGATCCGGGGCTTCTTCTTCCCGATCGAGAAGCCGGCCGAGGCGCCGGTCTCGCCGGGCCACCCGCCGGTCGAGCCCCGACCGGAGCGGGAGGAGATCGGCAGCGGCGAGAGCCGTCGCTGACCTACGCCCGACCGAACGTGGCGCCCGCCGGACCCCCGGCGGGCGCCACGCCCGTTTTCCGCCCCCGGGGCGCTCCGGTGCCGCACGCGGCGCGGCTGCGGATTCGCAGGGTTAATCCTCCTCAGCCGGGTATCCGTGCGGTCCAACGAAAAGGGGGGGGAAAGATGTTGGGTCTCAAACGCCTCGGACTGCTCGCCGCCCTGGTGGTGGTCGGGCTCGCGCCCGCGGCGGCGGCGCAGGCCGCGGCACAGCCGTCGACGCAGGACACCCAGTACCTACAGGCCCTGCACCAGGTGAACCTGTTCGAGATCGCCGCTGGGAACATGGCGCAGCAGAAGGGCCAGAACCAGCAGGTGAAGGACCTGGGTGCCCAGTTCGTCACGGACCACACCCAGCTGGACCAGACGGTGCAGAGCACCGCGCAGCAGTTGGGCGTCCAGCTGCCGGGCTCGCCGACGGCGGACCAGCAGAAGATTCTCGACCGCCTGAACGGTCTCAGCGGCGCCGAGTTCGACAAGCAGTGGGTGACCGACGAGCTGGCCGGCCACGTCCAGGCCGTCCAGGCCACCCAGACCGAGATCTCGCAGGGCAGCGAGCAGTCGGTGGTCCAGCTTGCGCAGAACGCCCTGCCGGTGCTCCAGGCGCACCTCGACGCCCTGACGGCCCTCGCCCAGACCCTGGGCATCCCGGTCCCGCAGACCAGCGCCAGCGGCACGCCGAGCCCGGGTGGCACCGCCACCACCCCGGCTCCGGGCGGCACCAGCGAGTCGCCGGCTCCGGGCACCACCGAGTCGACGGCCCCGGGTACCACGGAGTCCCCGGCCCCGGGCGTCAGCTGACGCCGTACGCCCAGGTAGCCAGCCCACCGTCCGGTGGGCTGGCTGCCGTTTTACCCCGCGGGCGGATCGGCCGGCGGCGGTCAGTCGGCGCTGGCCAGGCCGATCGCGAACGCCTCCTCCAGATCGTGCTGCGAGTACGCGCGGAAGGCGATGTGCGACTCCGTGCTGAGCACGCCGGGCACCTTCGAGATGCTGCCGGCGATGATCTCGGCGATCTGCTCGAACTCCCGGACCCGGACCATGGCGATCAGGTCGATGTGCCCGGCCACCGAGTAGACCTCGCTGACGCCGGGCAGGCTGGCCAGGTTCTCGGCCACCTCCGGGATCGAGTCGGTGGCGCAGTCGATCAGTACGATCGCGGTGATCACTGGTTCGCCCTTCGTCGTGCGTACAGGCGCCGTCGGTGCCGAGGGCACCCTTCGGCGGCGACGCCGCCGTGGCGTTCGCCGACCATGCTAATCGGGTGGGCGGGGGCTGGCCGCGACGGTGAGCCCGCCCGGGGCGCGGATCGTCCCGGACAGCCGCTCCCCGGTGCCCACCTCGGCCCCCGGCCACACCACCGACCGGCTGACCTCGCCCCGGACGCGCGCCCCGGCGCCCACCACCGCCCGGTCGCAGCGACCGGTGACCGTCGCGGTCGGGTCCACCAGGTTGCCGTCCCCGGCGGCGTGCAGGTTCGCCGCCAGGTAGTCGGCGGGCGTGCCGGTGTCGTAGAACGTTCCGCCGTACGGCACGACGGTCAGCGCGCCCGCCGCCTCGGCGGGCCGCCAGACGGCCCGGACCAGCTCCTCCGGCTCGACCGGCAGCTCCCGGACCAGCCGCCAGGGCAGTAGGGAGAAGCCGGCGAACCGGTGGCCGGCGAAGGTGCCGGGCGCGGCCGGGTCGTCGGCGGGCCGGCCGAGCAGCCGTACGCTCTCGCCGTCCCAGCCGGCCAGCAGCGCGGCGATGTCCGGGCCGGGCTCGGCGGCCGGGTCGGCCAGGTAGGCGTCGGCGTTGCCGACGAGGACGCCCCGGCCGGCGATCCAGTCCCGCAGGTTCGCCACGCCCCCGGCGGTGCCGAGCGGGGAGTCGGGCTCCACCGAGAGGTGCGCCCGGCCGCCGACGTGCGCGACCACCTGCTCGCCCAGGTAGCAGGCGTTCACGGCGACGCGGGCCGGGCCGGTGAGGCCGAGCCCGGCCAGCCGGGCCAGCGCCCGGTCGAGCAGCGGCACGTTGCCGACCGGGCACAGCGCCTTGGGCACCCGCTCGGTGAGCGGCCGCAGCCGCGTTCCCTCCCCGGCGGCGAGCACGACGGCGCAGACCTCCGGCCCGAGGCTCGGGGCCGCGTCGCTGGCCGGGCCGGGTGCGCCTGCCGGGTCGGGTGCGCCTGCCGGGTCGGGTGCGCCTGCCGGGTCGGGTGCGCGGGCGGACCGGGCCGGGACGGTCACGACCGCGCGCCGGCCGGCGGCGGCACCTCGCCGGCGCGCGGCCCGATGCCGTAGTACCCGAGCAGGTTCGCGGTCGCCCGGCTCAGCCGGGGCAGGTCGTCCAGCGGGTGCCAGGCCGCCTCGAAGACCTCCGCGCCGTCGACCTTCAGCTCGGTGGTCGACCCGGGCACCTCGGCCTCGAAGACCACGTCCACCCAGCCCTTCGGGTGCACGACGGCGTTCGGCACGGCCGGGCGCAGCCGCTCGGGGGCGAGCCGGACGCCGCTCTCCTCGAACAGCTCCCGGGCCGCGCCCACCACCGGGGCCTCGCCGCGTTGCAGCAGCCCGGCCGGGAGCGTCCAGCTGTGCCCGGGCGGCTGGCGCAGCAGGAGCAGGCGGCCGGGGGCGGCGGCCTCGGCGTCGCGGACCAGGGTGACCGCGCCCACGATGTACTTCGGCACGGCGAGCCGGACCAACCGGCGCCGCAGCGGCACGGGCAGCCGGTAGAAGAGCTGGTACGCGAAGGCCCGTCCGGTGGCGCGCGAGCGGGGGATCATGCGTCCAGGTTAGTGCTCGCCGCCGGTCGACCGACGGCCCGGGAGAGGAACGCTCAATGCCGGTGGTCGACCAGGTCGATGAGCTGGCGTACCACGGCGTCCGGCTCCAGGGCCCGGTCGAACACCGCCACCAGCATGGTCTCCAGGTCGGGGTAGCCCAGCTCCTCGGACAGCCGCAGCAGCGGCATGTCGCTGGCCAGCCCCCGGTTGTGCTTGCGCAACGCCAGCCCGATGGTGGCCCGGCCGAGGCGGACCTTGTCGGTGATCGAGATGCCGGGCTCGGTGTGCTCGGCGAACCACCGGCTGATCTGCATCTGCGCGTGCGGGCTCTTGACGAAGCCCAGCCACTCCCGGCGGGGCCCGCGCGGGGCGACGTCGGCCTCGAAGCCGCTCTCCGCGTCCGACTCGGTGAAGATCTCCACCACGTCGCCCTCCTCCAGTTCCGAGGAGAGCGGGGCGAGCCGGCCGTTGATCCGGGCCGCCAGGCAGTGGTCGCCCCGTTCGGGGCCCAGCTCGTACGCCACGTCGACCGGGGTCGCCCCGGCCGGGAGCACGACCTGCCGCCCCTCGGCGACCACCTGGATCTGGGCCTCGGCGAGGTCGCAGCGCAGCGACTGGAGGAACTGGGCCGGGTCCGGGGCTTCCTGCTCCCAGTCGAGGACCCGGCGCAGCCAGGCGAGTTGTTCCGCCTGGGCGTCGGCGGCCGCGCCGGCGGGACGGGGGAAGCGGAAGTCCGCGGCGATGCCGTACTCGGCGGAGCGGTGCATCTCCACGGTGCGGATCAGCACCTCGACCGTCCGGTCCTTCGGCCCCACGACGGTGGTGTGCAGGGACCGGTACAGGTTGTTCTTCGGGGAGGCGATGAAGTCCTTGAACCGGCCCGGCACCGGCCGCCAGAGCCCGTGCACCGCGCCGAGGGCGGCGTAGCAGTCGGTGGCGGGGCCGTCCACCACGATCACGATCCGGGGCAGGTCGTACGGGGCGCTGTGGCCGCCGGCCACGGTGTCCTTCCAGATCGAGTAGAGGTGGCGGGGGCGGGGGGCGACCTGGGCGTCGACCCGGTTGCGGCGCAGCGCCACCTTCGCGTGCGCGACGACCTCGGCGAGGTACGCGTCCCAGCCGGGCCGGTCGTGCACGTGCCGGGCGATGCGCGCGTGCTCCTCGGGCTCCAGGTGCAGCAGCACCACGTCGTCCAGCTCGCGCTTGAGGGCCTGGATGCCCAGCCGGTCGCAGAGCGGGACGAGCACCTCCTGCGTCTTGCGGGCGATCCGCTCCCGCGACGCGGCCGAGCGGACGCCGAGGGTGCGCATGTTGTGCAGCCGGTCGGCCAGCTTGATGATCAGCACCCGGACGTCCTTGCCGGCCGCCACGATCATCTTGCGGGTCGTCTCCGCCTCCGCGGCCTTGCCGTAGAACGCCTTGTCGAACTTGGTCACCCCGTCGACCAGGTGGGCCACCTCGCCGCCGAAGTCCTCCGCGAGGGCCTGCAGGGTGTAGCGGGTGTCCTCCACCGTGTCGTGCAGCAGCGCGGCCACCAGGGTGGTGGCGTCCATGCCCAGCTCGGCGCAGATCTGGGCGACCGCGAGCGGGTGGGTGATGTACGGCTCGCCGCTCTTGCGGAACTGCCCGCGGTGCATGTTCTCCGCGATCGTGTACGCCCGGCGCAGCACCGACGGGTCCGTGCCGGCATGGATGGCCCGGTGGGTGCGGACCAGGTGGGTGACCGGGTCGCCCTCGGCGCTCGGCCAGCTCAGCAGCGACCGCAGCCGCCGGGCCAGGGGCAGCTCACCCGGCTGGGTCGGAAGCGCGCCCCCCAGGGCGGCGCCGCGTCCGGCGTCGACGTCCACGAGGGACACCTCCTCACCCCGGCCCCGCGGTCGCCGGGCGAGGGCGACCGGGAGCAGGCCCACGAAACGGGCGGGACTGCACTTCCTTAACAGCCTAAGGGAGTCGACGTAGTCCGATCGGTCACTTGGTCATGGGCGTTCGGTCGAGAGTTGGTGGGCCGATGCGGACTCCGCCTTGATCAGCAGGTCCCGGAAGCGGCCCGCGCCGGTGATCGGGGAGGACCAACCGGAGGACATCTCCAGCAGTCGGGTCTCGGGTCGGTCCAGCCAGGACAGGATTCGCTCGGACTCCTCGGCGGACGCCCGGGGCACCGGGCCGTGTCCCGGCGGGACCGTCTCGGCGGTCGCCCGGACCGCCTCCAGGGTCCGTCGGGGATGGACGCCGGACGGCGAGACCCCGGCGCCGGCCAGCCGGCCGTGCCGCACCAGCGCCAACTCCCACCCGCCCCCGGCGGCCGGCCGGACGGCGGCCAGCTCGGCGATGCGGGTGAGCCCCGCCAGCCGCTGCATCCGTACCGTCGCCCGCAGCACCGCCGCGAGCCGGGACCGCACCACGGCCGCCTCCTCGTACCGCTGGTCGCGGGCCAGCACCTCGATCCGGGTCAGCAGCGCGTCCACCACCACCTGGGGGTCGCTGGCCGTGGCGGTGCGGAACGGCGCGGCCGCGCGCCGGTCGTACTCCTCCGGGGTGATCCGGTGCTCGCACGGCGCGGGGCAGCGACCCAGCTCGGCCAGCGCGCAGGCCGGGGTGACCGCGCGCAGCGACAGGCGGTGCGTGCACTGGCGCAGCGGGACGGCGTCGTGGAAGGCCGCCGCGGCCAGCTCGGCCGCCCGCCGCGAGCCGAACGGCCCCAGGTACGCCTCGTCGCCGGGGGAGAGGGAGCGGACCACCGACAGCCGGGGGTAGGGCCCCTCGGTGAGCTTGAGCCACACCATCCGCTCGGGGAACTTCGACCGCCGGTTGTACGGCGGGGCGTGCGCCGCGATCAGCCGCAGCTCGCGCACCTCGGCCTCCAGCGAGTGGGCGCACTCGACCGCCTCCACCCGCTCCGCGGCGGCCAGCATCTCGGAGATCCGCGCCCGCTTCTCTGAGGCCGTGAAGTAGCTGCGTACCCGGGTGGCGATGTCGCCGGACGTGCCGACGTAGAGCGGCCGGTCGTCGGCGGCCCGGAAGATGTAGACCCCCGGGATCCTCGGCAGCCCGTCGGCGAGGTGCCGCTTGCGCCGCTGGGTCGGGGTGACCGCCCGCGCGAACTCGATCGCCTCGCCGATCGTGTCGACCCGGTGCCCGCCGAGGCGGCCGATCAGCCCGTGCAGCACGTCGACGGTGGCCCGGGCGTCGTCCAGCGCCCGGTGGGTCGGCTGGGTGGCCGTGCGGAAGTACGCCGCGAGGGTGCCGAGCTTGCGGTTGGGCACCTCGTCGCGGGTGAGCACCCGGCGGGCCAACGCGGCGGTGTCCAGCACCCGGGGGTTGGGCCACCGGTAGCCGTGCCTGGCGCAGGCCGCCTTGAGGAAGCCCACGTCGTACGGCGCGTTGTGGGCGACCAGCACGGCGTCGGAGACGAACTCCAGGAAGCTGGGCAGCACCTGCTCGATCGGCGGCGCGGGAACCAGCATGGCCTGGGTGATCCCGGTCAGCACGGTGATGAACGGCGGAATCGGCACGCCCGGGTTGACCAGGGTCGCGAGCACGCCCAGCTCCTCGCCGCCGCGCACCTTCACCGCGCCGATCTCGGTGATCCCGCCGCCGTCCGGGGCGCCGCCCGTGGTCTCCAGGTCGACCACCACGAACGTCGTCGCGTACAGCGGCAGCGCCGGGTCCAGCCCGTCGCCCGTCGCCGGGTCCAGCCCGGCGAGCGCCTGCTGCACGTACTCCGCTCCGCCCACGCGCGGCACGGTAGCCCCCGGGTCCGACACTTGCGTCCCACCGGTCCCGCTGGCCCCCACGGGAGTAGGATGAGAGATCGGCTCACTCACCGGGCGGTGGGCCCGGTCGCGGTGGGAGACTTGCCACATGCCCCTCACCGAGCCGTACGACGACAACCTCCCGCAGGAGGAGTCGGTCGACGCCGTGCACCACACCGGTGGAGAGGCACCCGAGCCGGAGCCGACACTGCCGGAGCCGGTGCGCCAGCGCATCGTCGCCCTCACCGCCGCCATGCTGCCCGGCCTGCCCGCCGACGAGATCCCGGTGCCGCTGCGCCGGGTGGCCAAGTTCGCCCCCAACCGGCGGGCCCGGCTCGGCGCCCCGGCCATCGCCGCCCAGCTCACCGCCGACCCGCTGTTCCGGCAGCGGATCACCGCCCGGGTGCTCGCCGACGCCGGTGACCTCGGCGCGGCGGTGGTGGAGGGCACCGCGCCGGCGGCCGCCGACCCCGTCGAGGTGGCCGCCCTGGCCTACCTGGCCCGGCCGCCCGGCTGGCGGGAGCTGATCGAGGCCAGCGGCGCCGCCGTGCGCGCCGAGGCGGACAAGGCCCTGGTCGACGAGCTGATCCGCGAGGCCGAGCAGCGGGCCACCCGCGCCGAGCACGACCGGGCGGTGGCCCGGGTGGAGGCCGAGAAGCTCCGCGACGAGCTGGCCCGGGTCCGCGAGGAGCTCGGCCAGCTCCGCGAGGAGTCCCGCCAGCTCGCCCGTACGCTGCGCGAGACGCAGGCCCGGGAGCGCAAGGCAACCGAGATGCTGGCCACCGAGCGGGGCCGGGCCGCCCGCGCGGCGGCCGACGCGGACGCGGAGCTGCGCCGGGCGCGGGCCCGCTTGGCCGAGGCGGAGGCGGCGGCCGGAGTGGCCCGGGCCAGTGCCAAGGAGGCCCGTTCCGTCGACGACGCCCGGCTCTGGCTGCTGCTGGAGACGATCGGGCAGGCCGCCGTCGGGCTGCGCCGCGAGCTGGCGCTGGACCCGGTCGACCGGCTCCCCGCCGACTTCGTGGCCGACGCGTTCGCCGACGCGTCGGCGGCCACCCCGGCCGGCGCCGCGGCGCGCGCCCGGGACACCGACGACCCGGCGCGGCTCGACCAGCTCCTGGCGCTGCCCAAGGCGCACCTGGTCGTCGACGGGTACAACGTCACCAAGCGCGGCTTCGGCGAGATGTCACTGGAGCAGCAGCGCAAGCGCCTGATCAGCGGGCTGGGCGGGATCGCGGCGCAGACCGGCGACGAGGTCACGGTGGTCTTCGACGGGGCCGAGCGGATGCACGGGCTGCCGCCGTCCCCGCGCGGCGTGCGGGTGCTGTTCTCCCGCAAGGGGGAGACCGCCGACGAGCTGATCCGCCGGCTGGTCCGGGCCGAGCCGCCCGGCCGGCCGGTGGTGGTGGTCTCCTCCGACCGCGAGGTCGCCGACGGGGTACGCCGGCACGGCGCGTACCCGCTCGGCGCCGACTCGCTGCTGCGCCGGCTCGCCCGCTCCTGATCCCTAGGGCACGCGGGCCGGACGGGGTGCGGTCACCTCTCCGCGCCCCCTGTGGAGCTGCCCCGTTCGTGCTACCGCCTCCGGGGCCGGAGGGCGGGCCAACCGCCCGCCCGCAGCCGCGCCGCTGCCGGCGTGAGTGCCGCGGGGACGGGCGTGCCCCGTTCGTGCGGGCAGCTCCACAGGGACGCCGGGTGTGCCCCGTTCGTGCGGGCAGCTCCACAGGGACGCCGGGTGTGCCCCGTTCGTGCGGGCAGCTCCACAGGGACGCCGGGTGTGCCCCGTTCGTGCGG
>NZ_JBICUP010000016.1:0-26184 GCF_043198215.1 Micromonospora sp. NPDC048830 | reverse complement strand
CGGGCAGCTCCACAGGGACGCCACCTGACGTCCACCGCCGCAGGGGCGACCGTGGCCGCCGTCACGTCGCCGCCACATCGCCGTCACGTCGCCGTCGGCGGAGCCTGCCTCATAGGATGGGCGCTCTCGACGGGAGGAGCGACGGCATGATGCGAGTACGACGCGACGGCGGCGCGCGCGGCGCCGCGCCGGCCGCTCGCTCCAGGGTGGCGCGGTGACGCCGCGCGGCTGGGCGGTGATCACGCTCGTCGGGCTCGCCGTCGCCCTGGTCGTCGCCGCCGCGGTGCTGGTGCCCTGGCACCGGCCGCCGGCCCCGCGCGCCGACCAGCTCGCCGCGCTGCGTGACCTCCCCGTCGAGCAGGTCGCCCGGGGCCGGGCCTTCCGGGCCGCGCTGCGCCCCGGCGGCTGGGCTGCGCTGGCGGTCGGCCTGCTGGTGGCCCTGGGCCTCGGTCTCACCCCGCTCGGCGGTCGCCTGGTGGAACTGGCCGGCCGGCCCTTCGGCGGCCACTGGGTCGCCCAGGCGGTCCTCGGCGGGCTCGCCGTGCTGCTCGTCGCCGACCTGCTCACTCTGCCCTTCTCCGCCTGGCGGCACGCGATCCTCACCCGGCACGGGCTCGCCACCAACGGCTGGGGCGGCTGGACCGCCGACCTGCTCAAGTCGTACGCGGTCAGCGCGGTGATCGGCGTGCTGGCGCTGCTCGGCTTCTACGCCGTCACCCGGCTCGCCCCGCGCTGGTGGTGGGCGTTCGGGGCGGCCGGGGCGGCGGCGCTGGTGGTGCTGCTGTCGTTCGTGCTGCCGGTGCTGGTGGAGCCCGTGTTCAACCGGTTCACCCCGATGGAGCAGGGCCCGCTGCGCACGGAACTGATGACCATGGCGGCCCGCGACGGGGTGCCCGTACGCGACGTGCTTGTCGCCGACGCCTCGCGGCGCACCCGGGCCGTCAACGCGTACGTCTCCGGGCTCGGCCCGACCCGCCGCGTCGTGGTGTACGACACGCTGCTGCGCGAGGCGACCCCGGCGGAGGTGACCAGCGTGGTGGCGCACGAGCTGGGCCACGCGAAGGACCGCGACGTGTGGACCGGCACCCTGACCGGGGCGCTGGGCACGGCCCTGGCCGTGGTCGCACTCTACCTGCTCGGCTCCGCCGGCCCGCTGCTGCGCCTGGCCGGCGTCGACTCGATCGCCGAACCCAGGGCCTTTCCGCTGCTCGTCGCGCTGGTCACGGTCGCCGGGCTGGTGGCCGCGCCGGCCCAGGCGCTGGTCTCCCGGCGGATCGAGGCCCGGGCCGACGCGCACGCCCTCGCCCTCACCGGCGACCCGGCCACCTTCGAGGCGATGCAGCGCCGCCTGTCCGGGGCCAACCTGGCCGACCCCGACCCGCCCCGCTGGGAGTACCTCTACTCGGCGTCGCACCCGTCCACCGTGGAACGGATCGCCGCCGCCCGCGCCCACGCCAGGGAGGCCGGCCGGTGAGTCGGACGTTGCTGATCACGAACGACTTCCCGCCCCGTCCCGGCGGCATCCAGTCCTTCGTGCACAACCTCGCCGTACGCCAGCCCGCCGGCTCGGTGGTGGTGTACGCGTCGAGCTGGCGGGGAGCGGACAAGTTCGACGCCGACCAGCCGTTCGAGGTGGTGCGGGAGCGCACCGAGGTGCTGCTGCCGACCCCGCTGGTCGCCCGCCGGGCCGCCCGGCTGGCCCGGACGTACGACTGCGACAGCGTCTGGTTCGGGGCGGCCGCCCCGCTCGGGCTGCTCGCCGCCGGGCTGCGCCGGCGCGCCGGGATCCGTCGGGTGGTGGCCCTGACCCACGGGCACGAGGTGGGCTGGGCGGCGCTGCCCGGCGCCCGGAGCGCGCTGCGCCGGATCGGCCGGGGCGCGGACGTGGTCACGTACCTGGGCGAGTACACCCGGGTCCGGCTGGAGCGGGCGCTGCACGGGGTGACCGAGCTGCACCGGCTGGCGCCGGGCGTCGACGTCGACACGTACCACCCGGGCGTGGACGGGGAGCCGGTCCGCGCCCGGCTCGGGCTGGCCGACCGGCCGGTGGTGGTGTGCGTCTCCCGGCTGGTGCCCCGCAAGGGTCAGGACATGCTGATCCGGGCGATGCCGGAGATCCGCCGCCGGGTGCCCGACGCGGCGCTGCTGGTCGTCGGCGGCGGGCCGTACCGGGGCACCCTGGAGAAGCTGGCCCGGCAGACCGGCGTCGAGCGGGACGTCGTCTTCACCGGCTCGGTGCCCGCGGCCGACCTGCCCGCCCACTACGCGGCCGGCGACGTGTACGCCATGCCCTGCCGCACCCGCAACCGCGGCCTGGACGTCGAGGGGCTCGGCATCGTCTACCTGGAGGCGTCCGCGACGGGCCTGCCGGTCGTGGCCGGGGACTCCGGCGGGGCCCCGGACGCCGTCCGCGCGGGGGAGACCGGGTACGTCGTCCCCGGCCGCGACGTCGCCCAGCTCGCCGACCGGGTGGCCACGCTGCTCGCCGACCGGGACCTGGCCCGTCAGCTCGGCGCTGCCGGTCGGGCGTGGGTGGAGCGGGAGTGGCGCTGGGAGGCCCAGGCCGCCCGGCTGGCGACCCTGCTGGCCGGCTGAGCCGGGGTTGATCGACGGCATGTCGCCGACATGGCGGTGTCCAACGCGCCGGAACCCCGCCATGTCGGCGCCGAGGTCGGCCAGCACCCGCAGGGCCCGCACCGGCTCCTCGTCGGCGCTCATCATGGTGCTCTCGGTGATCTCCAGCTGGAGCCGCCCCGGCGGCAGGCCGGTGCGTTCGAGCACGCCGCGCACCTCCTGCACGAGCCCCGGCCGGTGCACCTGCCGGACCGCCAGGTTCACGCTGACGAACGGCGCGGCCGGCCCCGCGCTCGCCCAGGTCTGCGCCTCCCGGCACGCCTCGGCGAGCACCCACCCGCCGAGCGGGACGATCAGCCCGGTCTCCTCGGCCAGCCCGATGAAGCTGTTCGGGCGCAGCTCGCCGAGCTCCGGGTGCCGCCAGCGGACCAGCGCCTCCGCCCCGAGCACGGTGCCGTCGCACAGCGAGGTCAGCGGCTGGTAGTCCAGGTAGAACTCGCCGCGCTCCAGCGCCGCCGGGATCGCCGTGGACAGCGCGTGCCGGGCCAGCTCGCGGCGGCTGCGTTCGGCGTCGTACAGCGACCAGCGGGCGCCGCCGTCCGCCTTGGCCCAGTGCAGGGTCGCGTCGGCGGCCCGCATCAGGTCGACGGGGGTGGTGCCGGCCACCGGGCACTCCGCGATGCCGATGCTGGCCGACAAGCACAGCTCGTGCCCGTCGATCAGCGCAGACTCGTTCACCGCCGCCAACGCGGCCTCGGTCACCTTCACCACGTCGTCGGTGCACCCGGTGCGCTCGACCAGGATGACGAACTCGTCGCCGCCGAGGCGGGCGACCAGGTGCTCCCCGAGGGCCCGGCGCAGCCGGTCGGCGACCGAGACCCACCTGGTGCCCGGCGCGCAGGTCCAGCGGCTCGGCCTCCAGCGCCTGGGCCAGCCGGTCGGTGAGCCGTTGCAGCAGCGCCTCCAGCTGGGCCTGGGTCACCGGCAGGTAAGCGGGTCACCCGGACATTTTGCCCGCCCCGTGCCCGGGTGACCAAGTACGCGTCGGCGCAGCCGCGACCGGCGCGATGCTGGCCGCCCGGGCCTGTGGCCAGGGCGGCCAGCGGCGCCTGAGCCGTCCGTCGCCGAGGTCCCGTCGACCGGACCCGCCGGCCCGCGTCGAATCCCCCTGCCCGACGTGACGGGCGAGGGGCCGTCAGAACTTCGGGGCGTCCGGGGCCTCCAGCAGGCCCAGTCGCAGCGCGGTCATCAGCGCCTGCGCCCGGTTGGCCGCGCCCAGCTTCTCGTAGAGCTTCGAGATGTGGGTCTTGGCCGTCGACTCGCTGACGAAGAGCTGCTTGGCGATGCCGGCCACGCTCATCCCGTCGGCGAGCAGCCGCAACACCTGGCCCTCGCGGGGCGACAGCTGCGGGCCCGACGGGGCGAGCCGCCGCTTCATCGCCTCGGCCAGGTCGGCCGCCGTGAAGGCGCTGGGCGAGGAGGCGGCATGCCGGGCGGCCGCCACCACCTCGTCGGCGGGGGCCGTCTTCGGCACGAACGCGCTCGCCCCCGCCTCCAGGGCCCCGAAGAGCTGGTCGTCGCCGGCGTACATGGTGAGCACGACGATGCCCATCGACGCGCTGGACTTGCGCAGCGCGCGGGTGGCCTCGAGGCCACTGCCGTCGGGCAGCCGCAGGTCCATGATCACCACGTCCGGCTGGAGGGCACCGGCCTGCCGGACGCCCTCGGCGGCGGTGGCGGCCTCACCGACGACCTCGAACTGCCGGTCTCGCTCGAAGGCGTGCCGCAACCCCTTGCGGATGAGGTCGTGGTCGTCGACAAGGAGGACCTTGGTGCGGGTGGCCGGTGTGGGACTTGTGGTCATCCTCGCGTTACTCCCCTTCTGCTGCTGTGCTGCCGCGCACCTTATCGCGCCGGGGCGAGGCGCCGAGAACCACCGCCACCGTCGTCCCGGTGGGCTGTCGCGGCCTGACCTCCAACCGGCCCCGGATACGTTCCGCCCTCTCGGCCATGATCGCAAGACCGTAGCGCCCGTCCGGCCGCTGGTCGGGAATACCGTGACCGTCATCCGACACTTCGATCTGCGCGTACGGCGGGTCCACCTCACAGGTCACCCACAGATTCGACGCGCCGGCGTGCTTGCGGGCGTTGGTGACGGCCTCCTGCGCGATGCGCAGCAGCTCCGCCTCCGTGGCCGCGGGCAGCCGCGCCGTGGACTCGTCCAGCGACAGGTGCACCCGCAGGCCGCCGGACGCGCCGACGGTGCGCGCGTACTCGGCGATCGCGGCGGCCAGGCCGCCCTGCCGGTCCACCTCGCTGCGCAGCTCGAACAGGCTCAGCCGCAGCTCGGTGATCACCCGGGTCACCTCCTGGCGCAGGGTGCGCAGCGACTCCGCGGTCTCCTCGGCGTCGTCGTGCACGGTGGCCAGCGCGTTGTCGATGCCGTACCCGACCATGACCAGCTCCTGGGCGACCCCGTCGTGGATCTCCCGGGCCAGCCGCTGCCGCTCCTCGTTGGTGGCCAGCGACCGCACCTCGTCGAACAGCAGCGCGGCCTCCAGGCGCAGCGCGGCCGGACGGGTCAGCGCGGTCGCCCGGGACACCACCGGCGGCGGGTACGCGTGCGCCGCGTCCGCCTCAAGCACCACCAGCCCGACCGTGCGGACCCCGGCGATCAGCGGCACGATCAGCGCCGAGACGTCCCCGCGGGTGTGTGAGCGGGCCTGCGAGCGGGCCGCCGTCTGCGGCTGCTGGCTGGCCCAGGCGTCGGCGATCGCCGAGTCGGCGTCGAGCGTGGTCTCCCAGTCCACCCGGTCCACGCCCACCTGGGCGAGCACCACCAGCCGGCCGCCGCCGCTGGCGGACAGCACCGCCGCCCGGTCGGCCCGGGCCACCACGCGCAGCTCCTCCAGCAGGTGCTCGGAGATGCCCCCGGGGTCGAGGGTGGCCCCGGGGAGCTGCCGGGCGACCGTACGCAGCTGGGTCAGCAGCCGGGTCGCCTCGGCGTACGGCTGGGGCTTGCCCTCGCCGCGGATCCGGATCACCCGGTGCAGCGTGCCGGCGGTGAAGAGCCCGAGCCCGGCCAGGATCAGCCACTGGGCGCAGACCGCGAGGTACCCGATCTGGCCGAGCTGCCGGCCGCCGTCGACCTCGGTGAGCGCGGCGCTGAGCAGCAGGGTGGCGGCGGTGACGGCGAGCAGCGCGCCGCCCTCGCGGAACCGGCGGCGCAGCGCCGTCACGGTCACCGGGACGGCGAGGTACGGCAGCACGGCCGAGGCGCCGGCGCCGAGCCCGTGGACCGAGCCGCCGAGGGAGGACACGGCGGCGACCTGGCTCGCGGCCAGGCCCAGCACCACCACCTCCGCGAACCGGCTGAGCGGGCCGAGCATCCGGTGCTGGGGGGCGAGCACGGCGGGCAGCCCGGCGAGGCCCAGCAGGGCGATCCACCAGAGCTGGCCGGCGTCGCGGGTCACGAACAGGGTCAGGACGGCGACCAGCGCGAGCATGACCACCCGGGACGCGGCGGCGAGTGGCTGCGTGGGGGGCCGGGCGGGTGTCGAGGAGTCGGGCACGTGACGGATGGTAGTCAGCGTCGGTAGATGTCGGCGATCTCCGCCGCGTACGACTCGTGCACCACCTGGCGCTTGACCTTCAGCGAGGGGGTCAGCTCCCCGGTCGCCTCCGTGAAGTCGTGCGGCAGGATCCGGAACACCTTGATCGCCTCGGCCCGGGAGACCGACTGGTTGGCCTGGTCGATCGCGCCCTGCACCTCGGCGCGCAGTTCCTCGTCGTCGCGCAGCCGCTCGACGGGGGTGTCCTCGGGGCGGCCGCGCGCGGCCAGCCACCTCGGCAGCGCCTCCTCGTCGATGGTGACCAGCGCGGCGATGAACGGCTGCCGGTCGCCGACGACCACGCACTGGCTCACCAGCGGGTGCGCCCGGACCTGGTCCTCCAGCAGCGCCGGGGCGACGTTCTTGCCGCCGGCGGTCACGATGATCTCCTTCTTCCGGCCGGTGATGCTCAGGTAGCCGTCGGCGTCGAGCTGCCCCAGGTCGCCCGTGCGGAGCCAGCCGTCCGGGGTGAGCGCCTCGGCGGTGGCCTCCTCGTTGCGCCAGTACCCCTGGAAGATCAGGTCGCCGGAGATCATGATCTCCCCGTCGTCGGCGATCCGGATGGTCACGCCGGGCAGGGGCCGCCCGACCGTGCCGATCCGGGTGGCGCCGGACAGGTTCGCGGCGGCGGCCGGGGAGGTCTCGGTCAGCCCGTACCCCTCCAGGACCGTCACGCCGATGCCCCGGAAGAAGTGGCCGAGCCGGGCGCCCAGCGGGGCGCCGCCGGAGATGGCGTCGCGGCACCGGCCGCCGAGGGCGGCCCGCAGCCTGCGGTAGACCAGCCTGTCGAACACCGCGTGCTGTACGCGCAGCGCCAGGCCCGGGCCGCTCGGCCGCTCCAGCGCCTCGCTGTACGCGACGGCGACCTGCTCTGCCCGGTCGAAGATCCTGCCCCTGCCGTCCGCCTCGGCCTTCTGCCGGGCGCCGTTGTAGACCTTCTCGAACACCCGGGGGACCGACAGCACGAAGGTCGGCTTGAACTCCTGCAGCTCGGCCACCAGGTGCTTGGTGTCGGCGCAGTGGGCCATCGTGGCGCGGGCCTGCACCACGCCGATCTGGATGAGCCGGGCGAAGGCGTGTGCGAGGGGGAGGAACAGCAGGGTCGCCGCGCCCGCGTTGAACAGGTTCGGCAGCACCGGCACCGCGTTGGCGATGTCGGCGTACATGTTGCGGTGGGTCAGCACGCAGCCCTTGGGGCGGCCGGTGGTGCCGCTGGTGTAGATGATGGTGGCGATGTCGCCGGACCGGACGGCCCTGCGTCGCCGCTCGATCTCCGCCGGGTCGACCTCGGCGCCCGCCGTGACCAGTTGGTCCACCGCGCCCTGCTCGATCTGCCAGACGTGGGCGAGCCCGGGCATCCGGTCGCGGACCCCGGCGACCAGGGCGGTGTGGTGGTCGGTCTCCAGCACGACGGCCACCGCGCCGGAGTCCTCGAGGATCCAGGCGGCCTGGTCGGCGCTGGAGGTCTCGTAGATCGGCACCGTGACCGCGCCGGCGGCCCAGACGGCGTAGTCGACGAGGGTCCACTCGTACCGGGTGCGGCTCATCAGGGCGACCCGGTCGCCGGGGGAGATCCCGGCCGCGACCAAGCCCCGGGCGACGGCGACGACCTCGTCGCGGAACTGCCGGCAGGTCACGTCGGCCCACGCCCGGCCCGGCTGGCCGACCGAGCCGGCGGGGCGGACGAACTGGACCGCGTCCGGGGCGGCCTCGGCGTTGTCCCAGACCGGGTCGGTGAGGTTGGCCGCGTCCCCGACGGTGACGATCGGCGGAACGGAGAACTCGCGCACCTGCACTCCTCGTGCTCGCACTGGCCGGGCGGGCGGGCCCCGGATGGGTCGCTCTGTCGAAACCTACCCGCCCGGGCAGGTGGGGGGCGGTACGAGGCCGACGGCCGGGTGCGGTGGGGTGGGGCCCGCCGTGCCCGGCTCCGGGCGGTCAGGCTTGATCCCTACGCCGGTCACGGCGGGCCCCACCCGGCGGAGGCCGCGGATGCGGGGACCGGCGCGTGACGGGGGTGGACCGGGGCAGGGGCCACCCCCGCCGGGTAGCCTCCCCCCATGGCGGACTCCTCCACCCAGTCGATCGTCGTCGGCGCGTCACCGGACCAGGTGGCGGCGGTGATCTGTGACTTCGCGCGCTACCCCGAGTGGGCCGACGCGGTGCGGCGGGCCGAGGTGGTCGAGGAGTACGAGGACGGCTACGCCAGCCAGGTGGGCTTCACCATCGACGCCGGGGTGATGGCCGACGAGTACGTGCTCGCCTACGAGTACGCGGAGGACCTCACCCGCATCGAGTGGCACCTGGTCGCCCCGTCGAGGATGCAGCGCTCCCAGCGCGGGTCGTACGACCTGGTCGGCAACCCGGACGGCACGACCACCGTGACGTACACCCTGGAGGTGGAGCTGTCCGTCGGCATGCTCGGCATGTTCCGCCGCAAGGCCGAGAAAATGATCATGGATGCGGCGTTGAAGCAACTCAAGCGCCGGGTAGAAGAAGCCGGTGCGGCGCGGTGACGCGGCCGGCGGCGCCCCGGTCGTCACGGTAGAGGAGCCGACCATGGGGGGTACGGATCCGGGCACGGCCCGGGAGGAGGCCGAGCGGCTGATCGCCACGGTGCTCGCGGCGGCCCGGCTGGCCGGTGCGGCCGCGGGCTCCGGCTCCGCGGCGGGGCCGTGGGGTGCACTGGGTGGGATCGTGTCGAGTGTTCTCGGTCACGGTGCTGGCGGCACCGGGCCGGGGAACGCCGGCGGGTCCGGCGGATTCGCCACGGGCACGCCGGAGTGCTGCGTGTGCCCGGTTTGTCGGGGTATCGCCGCCCTGCGCGACCCGAGCCCCGAATTCGCCGAGCGGCTGGCGACCGGGGCGGGTGACCTGGCGGCCGGCGTGGCCAGCCTGCTGCGCGCCTTCGCCTCGGCCGGGGAGCCCGCGTCGCACCCGGCGGAGCCCGCCACGGCGCCGCCGACAGCCGACCGGCGGGATCCGGCGGACGACCAGGTATGGCGCGAGGCCACCCGCACCCGGCATGATTCTCAGCCGGCACCGGAGCGGGACGTCTGGTCCGCCGCGACCCGACAGGCGGGCGCGGCCGCTCCCGGTGCCGTCGTGCCGCCCGCCGACGACGCCGGGCCGGACGCGCCGGGGCCCGCCCGGCCGCCGGCCGTCCGACCCGTGGTGCCCGCCTCCCGGGCACCCGGCGACGTCGGCGCGGACCCACCAGGCGACGGTGCCTGACCACCGGACATCCCGATCCACCCCGCGGCGGTCCGCCGTGACGGTGGCCGGGCAGCACAGCAGAGGGGAGTGGCAGCGGTGACGCTGACCATCGGAGTCGACGTCGGTGGCACGAAGGTGGCCGGCGGTGTCGTCGACGACACCGGCAGGGTTCTCGCGCAGGCCCGTCGGGACACCCCCGCCGACGACGTGGCCAAGACCCGGGACGTCATCATCGACGTGGTCACCGAGCTGGCGATGGGCCGGCAGGTCGAGGCGGTCGGTATCGGTGCCGCCGGCTGGATCGACGCCAGCCGCTCCACCGTCCTCTTCGCCCCCAACCTGGCCTGGCGCGACGAGCCGCTGCGCGCGTACGTCGGCAACGCCACCGGGCTGCCGGTGATCGTGGAGAACGACGCCAACGTCGCCGCCTGGGCCGAGTTCCGCTACGGCGCCGCCCGCGACGCCGACGACTCGATGGTCATGTTTACCATCGGCACCGGCGTCGGCGGCGGCATCGTGCTGGGCGGCGAACTGGTCCGCGGCGCCCACGGCATCGCCGCCGAGCTGGGCCACATGCTCACCGTCCCCGAGGGTCACCTGTGCGGCTGCGGCCGGCTCGGCTGCATCGAGCAGTACGCGAGCGGCAGCGCGCTGGTCCGGTTCGCCCGCGCCGCCGCCCGGCAGGAGCCGCACCGGGCCACCCTCCTGCTGGAGCTGGCCGGCGGCGTGGCCGAGGCGATCACCGGCCCGATGGTGACCACCGCCGCCCAGCGCGGCGACACCGTCTCCGCCGAGGCGTTCGCCCAGGTCGGGCGCTGGCTCGGCACGAGCCTCGCCGACATGGCGCAGATCCTCGATCCGCAGGTGCTGGTCGTCGGCGGCGGCGTCATCGATGCCGGCGACCTGCTGCTCGGCCCGACCCGGCGGTCCTTCGCCGAGGCGCTGGCCCAGCGCCGCCGGCTGCCCGTGGCCGAGGTGCGCCCGGCCGAACTGGGCAACACCGCCGGCGTGATCGGCGCCGCCGACCTGGCCCGCCGGATCTGAGGCGGGCCGGGTGACGGAGGCCGCGGGCGTGCCGCTGCGCGTCCTGTCGTACAACATCCACAGCCAGCGCGACGACACGGCGGCGCTGGCGGCCGTGGTCCGCGAGGCCGCCCCCGACGTGGTGATCCTCCAGGAGGCTCCCCGGCGGTTCCGGTGGCGGCAGAAGTCCGCCACCCTGGCCGCGTCGTTCGGTCTGGTGGTCGCCGCCGGCGGGCTGCCCGCGCTGGGCAACCTGCTGCTGACGAGCCTGCGGGTGCGGGTGCTGGCCACCCGGTGCCAGCGCTACCCGCTCACCCCCGGCCGGCACATGCGCGGCGCCGCGTACGCCGAGTGCCGCGTCGGCGGCGCCCGGTTTCTGCTGGCCGGCTCGCACCTGTCCACCGATCCGGCGGAACGCCCGGCCCAGGCCGCGGCGTTCAAGCGGGAGCTGGCGGCGGCCGACCTGCCCGTGGTGGCCGGCGCCGACCTCAACGAGGGACCGGGCGGCGCGGCCTGGCGTACGGTGGCCGACGGGCTGACCGATGTGGCGGCGGCGACGGGTTGCGTCGACCGGCACACCTACCCGTGCGCGAGCCCGCGCGAGCGCATCGACGCGCTCTTCGTCGACCCGCGGATCACCGTGGTCGCCTACGACGTGGTGGACACCCCGCTGACCCGCCGCGCCAGCGACCACTTCCCCCTGCTGGCCGACCTGCGGCTGCCGGCCGCCGGCTGACCGGCCCGGCCGGCCCCGCGCCCCCTCGGACTGGACAAACCGGTCGGGTTGCGGGAAGGATTTCGCGCACGACCCGGCGGATACCCGCAGCGATCCGGCACCCGTGCCGCACGAAGGAGATATCCGGTGTCCCCCTCCACCGACCCCGGCCGCCCCGAGCCGGAAGCGACGACGCTCGCCCTGACCCGGGACGGCCGCCCGGTCTCCGACCGGGGCGACACGGTCTGCGTCATCGGGGCGGGGGCCAGCGGCCTGACCGCCGTGAAGAACCTCAAGGAGCACGGCTTCGGCGTCGACTGCTACGAGCGGGAGACCGGCGTCGGCGGCGCGTGGAACTGGCGACACGACCGCAGCCCGGTCTACGCCAGCACCCACCTGATCTCGTCGCGGCCGTTCACCCAGTTCCCCGACTTCCCGATGCCCGACGACTGGCCGGACTACCCGCACCACAGCCAGCTGCTGTCCTACTTCGAGCGCTACGCCGACCACTTCGACCTGCGGCAGCACATCTGGTTCGGCACCGAGGTGGTCCGGGTGGAACCGGTGGACGGCGACCGGTGGGACGTCACGACCCGCAGCACCGGCGGCTACGGCCCGGAGCGCACCTCCCGGTACGCCGCCGTGGTCGTCGCCAACGGCCACAACTGGTCGCCGAAGCTGCCGTCCTATCCGGGGCTGGAGGAGTTCCGCGGCGAGGTCATGCACGCCTCGTCGTACAAGGACCCGGCGCAGCTGCGCGGCAAGCGGGTGCTCGTCGTGGGCGCCGGCAACACCGGCTGCGACATCGCGGTCGAGGCGGCCCAGCAGGCGTCCCACTGCTGGCACTCCACCCGCCGCGGCTACTGGTACGCCCCGAAGTACGTCTTCGGCCGCCCCGCCGACCAGGTCAACGACTCACTGGTCGCGCTGCGGGTGCCGCTGCGCGTACGGCAGTGGCTCTACCACTGGACGCTGCGGCTGACCGTCGGCGACCTGACCCGGTTCGGCCTGCCCAAGCCCGACCACCGGGTGTACGAGACGCACCCGATCGCCAACAGTCAGCTGGTCTACTACGTCGGCCACGGCGAGATCACCCCCGTGCCGGACGTGACCCGGTTCCACGCCAAGGCCGTGGAGTTGGCCGACGGCCGGGAGGTCGACCCGGAGCTGGTCGTGTTCGCCACCGGCTACCTGCCGCGCTTCGAGTTCCTCGATCCGGGGCTGCTCGGCGACGTCGACGGCTCCGGCCGGCCCCGGCTGTGGCTCAACGCCTTCGCCCCCGGGCACCCGACGCTCGCCGTCGTCGGCCTGCTGCAGCCGGACTCCGGCGTGTTCACCCTGGCGCACTGGCAGACCGTGCTCTTCGCCCGGCTGCTGCGGCAGCGCGTCACCCGGCCGGAGCGGGCCGCCGCGTTCGCGAAGCGGGCGGCGGCCGGCGTCGGGGAGCGGTACTCGGGCAGGGTCAAGGACAGCAGCCGGCACTGGTTCGAGGCCGGCCACGCCGACTACCTGCGCGCGCTCCAGCGCGCCCTGCACACCCTGGAGGGCAGGTAGGTGAGCGCGAGGAACGCAGCGCAGCGGAGTCCCGCAGTCGCGAACGAAATGAGGCACCGGTGACGACCCAGGCGCAGCTGCCGCGGCTCATGCGTGGCCGGGAGTGGGCCCGCCCGGTCCGCCCGGCCCGCCGCGAGGTGATCAGCGCGACGCCCGCCGTGGAGCAGGGCCGCGCGCCGCTGCTCTTCGTGCCCGGCTTCGGGCACGGCGCCTGGGCGTTCGCCGAGCACTGGCTGGAGCACGCCGCCACGCGCGGCTTCCCGGCGTACGCGTTGAGCCTGCGCGGGCACGGCGGCAGCGAGCCGGCGCCGGAGGCGACGCTGCGGGCGTACGCCCACGACGTGACGCAGGTGGCGGCGGGCCTGCCGCGCCAGGCGGTGCTGGTGGGGCACGGCGCCGGGGCCCTGGTGGTCCGGCACGCGCTGGCCCGCTACCCGGCCCGGGCGGCGGTGCTGGTCGCGCCGGTGCTCGGCGACTGGGCGACGCTGGCCACCGCGCTGCGCCGCAACCCAGTCGGCACCCTGCCCGCCCTGGTCGGCGGGCGGCTGCGGCTGAGCCGTCGGCAGCTGTTCAGCCGGGAACTGCCCGACGCCGACGCCCGCCGGTACGTCTCCCGGCTCGGGCGGGCCAGCCGGCGGGCGCAGTGGCAGCTGCTCACCCACCGCGCCCCGGAGCCGGCCGTGGGCGACCCGCCGGTGCTGGTGCTGGGCAGCCCCGACGACCGGGTGGTCCCGCCGGCCGCGCTGACCCGGGCGGCCCGGCGGCACGGTGGCGCCCCGCTGCTCTTCCCCGGCATGGGCCACGACCTGATGCTGGACGCCCGCTGGCGGGAGCCGGTCGACGCGATCCTCGACTGGCTGGGGAAGGAGCAGGCGCAGGCCTGACCCCACCCGACGTCGCCGACGTCGCGGCATCCGCGCGGCGCGCATGCCGCCATGTCGGCGATGTCGCGGCATCCGCGCGGCCCGGATGCCGCCATGCCGCCGACATCGCGGCATCGGGCCCGTGACCGCCGGCCGCGCGTCACCCAGTGCGGGTCAGGCGGGTCGGCAGCGAGTCGCCGTCGTCGAGGGCGGTGAGGTAGGAGCGGGCCCAGGCGCGGATGTCGTTGGCGAGCAGGTGCGCCCGCATCGCCCGCATCCGGCGGGTGGCGTCGGCCGGGTCGGCCCGCAGCGCCGCGAGCAGTCCCTGCTTGAGCCCCTCCAGGTCGTGCGGGTTGACCTGGTACGCCTGCGGCAGTTCGGCCGCCGCGCCGGCGAACTCGCTCAGCAGCAGCGTCCCGGTGTCGTCCACCCGGGCCGCCACGTACTCCTTGGCGACCAGGTTCATCCCGTCCCGCAGCGGGGTCACCGCCATCACGTCGGCGATCCGGTAGAGCGCGGCGAGCTCGGCCCGGTCGGGCGGCTGGGTCAGGTAGTGGATGGCCGGCTCGCCGACCCGACCGAACTCGCCGTTGATCCGGCCGACCTGGTGTTCCACCCGGTCCCGCAGGACCTGGTACTGGCCGACCCGCTCCCGGCTGGGCACCGCCACCTGCACCAGCACCGTGTGCGGCACCTTGATGTGCCCGTGGGCCAGCAGCTCGCTGTACGCCTTGAGGCGCTGCTCGATGCCCTTGGTGTAGTCCATCCGGTCCACGCTGAGGATCACGTGGTCGGGGTCGCCGAGGTCCCGGCGCAGCCGCCGGGCCCGGGCCGCCACGTCGGGGCGGGCCGCCAGCGCGGCCATCTCGGCCGTGTCGATCGAGACCGGGAAGGCGCCGACCCGCACCACCCGGTCGCCCACGTCGACCCGCCGGTCGGTCGCCGGCAGCTCCAGCACCTTCGCCACCAGTTGGGCGAAGTTGTGCGCGGCGTGGGCGCGCTGGAAGCCGATCAGGTCGGCGCCGAGCATGCCGCGCAGCAACTCGGCCCGGCGGGGGAGCTGCATGAACAGCTCGGGCGGCGGGAAGGGCACGTGCAGGAAGAAGCCGATCCGCAGGTCGGGGCGCAGCTCCCGGAGCAGGCCGGGGACCAGTTGCAGGTGGTAGTCCTGCACCCACACCACCGCGCCGGGCTCGGCCACCTCGGCGGTGGCGTCGGCGAACCGCTGGTTGACCCGCTGGTACGCCTCCCACCAGCGGCGGTGGTACTCCGGCTGCTCGACGGCGTCGTGGTACAGCGGCCACAGGGTCGCGTTGGCGAACCCCTCGTAGTGGTCGCGCAGGTCGTCGGGGCTCAGCGGCACGGTGTGCAACCGTACGCCGTCGACGTCGGGCAGGCGCGGCGCCGGCCCGGTCCCGCCGGCCCAGCCGACCCAGGTGGCCGGGGTGTGTCGGAGGAGGGGGTGCAGGGCGCTCACCAACCCGCCGGGGCTGCGTCGCCACTCGCAGGCGCCGTCGGGCGCCACACTGTCGTCGATGGGAAGGCGGTTGGCCACCACCACGAGGGAACTCTGTCGCATCTCGGGCATTCCGATCAGCAGAGACCGACCGCCACGAGCAGGGAAACCGGCCAGTCAGTGGGGTAAGTGACGTACAGCGGTATTCCTACTGACAGCAAGTTACACCACTGTCACGCCTGTCCGGCGCGGCGGGGTGGGGTGCCCGGACGCGGGCGGCGGGAGGCCGTGTCCGGCCTGCCGCTCAGACCCGCGCGCCGTCGTCCGGGTCGTAGTCGTCGGAGTCGCCGGGGCGCAACCGCCAGATCAGCGTCACGAAGCCGGCGAGGATGCCGGTGAAGCCGAACAGGGTGACCACGGACGAGTCGACCGGCAGCAGCGAGGGCTTCAGGAAGAGCACGAAGCCGACGAGGATGCCCAGCACGCCGACCACGGCGTACTTGGAGATCCGGGGCAGCGGGGGAGGCGGCGGCGGGGTGTACCCCTCGTCCGGGTCGTCGGGCAGGTCCGCGCCGAACGTGTCCAGCCCGTCCAGCAGCGAGGGCTCGTCCTGCCGGCCCCCGCCGACGGAGACGCCCGAGACGTCGGCGGCCCAGGGCAGCCGGCGTACGTCGGTGGCCGTGGCGCCCTCGTCCGTGCCGGCCCGGGCGGTGGCGTCCGGGCTCGGCCGGGGGTCGTCGTCGATGTCCTCGGCGGCGGGCCACGGGGTGGCCCCCGCGGCGGGGGAGGCGTGGAAGGCGGCCACGATCCGCGCCCACTCGGCCTCCACGTCCGGCTCGTCGCGGGGCTGCTCGGCGGGGGTCTCCTCGGCCAGTTGGCTGAGGTAGTCGCGGGCCGTGGTCAGGTGGGAACGGTCCACGTAGAGCCGGTCCACCGGCCGGGCCGGGACGGTGGTGGTGCGGGTGACCGGGTTCAGGTCGGCCGAGGGCTGGAGGTAGGCGGCGATGCCGCCGGCGGCCAGCACGTCGAGCAGGTGCTCGCCGACGCGGGGGTCCACGTCACCGGCGACGGCGTACTCGCTCGCGTCGAGCCCGTTGTCCCGCCGCCCCCGGCGGGCCCCACCCGCTGACACCGGACAACCTCCTCATCGCACCTGCCGGTGCGAATCCTCATGGCACCTTCCGGTGCGTCGCTCGTACGCCGTGCCCTGAATCGTGACACGTCGGGGGCCGGTTCCGGGAGTGCGTTGTGGCGTGCCGCTCCCGGTTCGTAGGCTCACACCTCGACAGTCCCCGCTCGCCGACGGCACCCGCGCGGGCCGCCGGGCGCGCCCCGTGGGCCTGGCACGGCCCCGGCCGCGGTGGCGTCGCCGCCACCTCTCGGGAAGGACACCGGTGCTGTACTGGCTGATGAAGTACATCATCCTCGGCCCGCTGCTGAGGCTGATCTTCCGCCCACAGGTCGAGGGGCTGCAGCACGTCCCCGACACGGGGCCGGTCATCCTGGCGAGCAATCACCTCTCCTTTTCCGACTCGATCTTCACCCCGCTGGTCGTCAAGCGAAAAGTCACATTCATCGCCAAAGCCGAGTACTTCATCGGTAAGGGGATCAAGGGCTGGCTGACGAAGATGTTCTTCGTCGGCTCCGGCACCATCCCCGTGGACCGCTCCGGCGGCCGGGCCGCGCAGGCGGCGCTGGACACCCAGCTGCGGGTGCTGCGGGCCGGCGGCATCGCCGGGATCTACCCGGAGGGCACCCGCTCGCCCGACGGCCGGCTCTACCGGGGCAAGACCGGGGTGGCCCGGTTGGCGCTGGAGAGCGGCGCCCCGGTCGTCCCCGTGGTGATGCTCAACCTCGACGAGATCCAGCCGCCCGGCAAACTGATCCCGAAGGTCGAGCGGGTCCGCATCCGCTTCGGCGCGCCGCTGGATTTCTCCCGGTACGCGGGGCTGGCGGGCGACCGGTTCGTCGAGCGCGCCGTCACCGACGAGATCATGTACGAGCTGATGGAGCTGTCCGGGCGCGAGTACGTCGACGTCTACGCCCAGAAGGTCAAGAACTCCCAGCCCGCCGAACCGCCCCCGCGCCGGCCCGTCGCCGTCTGAGGGCCGTTCACCCCGCCTCGGCGAGCCGCAGCAGCCCGGGCGCCTGGTTGCGGGCCGCGAACTCGCGCACCTCGGTCAGCGCCTCCGCCGCGGCCCGCGGGTCCACCTCGCGCAACGTCGGCACGGCGAGGGCGGTCGCGATCATGTGATCGGTGGCGTCGCCCATCCGTCGGTAGCTCCGGGCCGCCGCCCGGAACAGTTCGGCGGCGGTCGCGGCGTCGCCGGCCGAGCGGGCCAGCGTCGCCTCCACCGCCTGCCCGGCGGCCCGCGCCCAGGGCGTCGTCCGGGGCGCGTGGGCCAGCAGGTCACGGACCAGCCGGGCCGCCTCGTCGCCCAGCACCACGGCGACGTGCCCGACCGCCGGAACCCACTCGGCGAACGGGATCATCCGGGTCTTGCGCCAGTCGTCGTCCAGCTCGGTCAGCAGCCGCAGCGCCTCCTCGGCGCGCCCCTGCACCGCGCGGCAGAGCGCGGCGTGGGCCAGCGTCGAGCGCAGCACCCGGTGGAAGCCGGACCGCCGGGCCGCCGCCACCGCCCGCGCCACCTGGTCGGTCCCGGCACCCTGCTCCGGGGCGTCCGGTGCCGGTCCGGCCGCCGGGCGGCCCGCCGCCGGCTGCTCGGCCGTCGCCGGCTCCGGCTCCTCCCGCAGCGTTCGCATCCAGCCGGACACGGCGACGATGTGCAAATCCCACTCGGCGGTCGGCCGCCGGGTCGACTCGGCGACCAGTGCCGACGCCGGCCCCCACTCCCCGGCGTAGTACGCCCGGGCCCACTGGTCCTCGAAGCTCGTCGCCAGGCTGTGCTCCCCGCCGAGGTCCAGCGACTGTTGCTCGTCCACCAGCCGGGCCGAGCCGGCCAGGTCGCCCTCCTCCTGCAACGCCCAGGCCAGGTTGTGCACCGCCCGCCGGCGGCTGGTCAGCCGCTCCACCCGGCAGTGCTCGGTGATCTCCGTCAGCTCGGCGTACGCCTCGGCCATGCCGCACAGGTAGCGGGCGACGGCGAGGGTGATCCGGGCGCTCGCGCTGACCTCGTGCAGCTGGAGCCGTTCGGCCATGGCGGCCGCCGCCCGGGCCGCCGCGCACGCCGGTTCGGTCTCGGCGTTGAGCATGTGCACCCGGGCGAGCTCCAGCAGGGCCCCCGCCTTCTCCTCCGTGTCGGGCAGGTCGGCGTAGATGCCGATCGCCCGGTCCAGGCAGCGCAGCGTCTCGGCGCGGTCCGCCCGGCTCCAGGCGGCGGTGGCCAGCAGCGTCCACGCCCGGGCCGCGCCCGTCCGCTCCCCGGCCGCGCCCAGCCGCTCGGCCAGCCGGGTCAACGTGTCCGTCCCGCCGTCGACCAGGAACGCGTCGCCGTCGCGGTAGAACGCCAGCTCGGCCTGGAACAGCTCCAGCGCGGCGTCGGGTTCGCCGGCCAGGGCCAGCGCCCGACCCACCAGCGTGGCGGCGGTGTCCAGCGCGTGCAGCGCGTACGCCCGCCGGGCGGCGCGGTGCAGGGCGGCGCGGGCCGCCGGGGCGTACGGGCCGGTGTCGAGGCCGACGGTCCGGGCGATCTCGTGCGCCGCCCAGCGGTGGTTGGCCAGCACCTCCACGAGGTCGTGCTGCCGGCCGTCGCTCACCTGCTCCAGCCAGTCCGCGGTGCGTTGGTGGCGCAGCACCCGCTCGGCCCGGGGCAGCCGCTGGTAGCAGACGTCCCGCACCAGGATGTGCCGGAACCGGTACTCCTGCTGGCCGGGCAGGGTCGAGCTCGGCTGCTCGTACACCAGGTCCCGGCGTTGCAGCCGGTCCAGCGCCCGCTCGACCCACTCCACCGGCCGGCCCAGCGCGGTGGCCACCGGCCCCGGCCAGAACTGCACGCCGACCACGGCCGCGGCCTGGAGCACGGCCCGGTCGGACGCGTCGAGCAGGTCGAGCCGGTTGGAGATGACCGCCTGCACCGTCCGGGGCATGCCGGAGGCGCCGGCGGGGTCGGGGTGCCCGGCCGCCCCGGGGGCGCCGAGCAGCCCGCCGTCGAGCAGCATCCGGGCGTACTCCTGGGCGTAGAGCGGGTTGCCGTCGGCGAACTCGATCAGCGGCGCCCGGGACTCCGGCGGCAGCGCGGCCTGCCCGAGCAGCAGCGAGTACAGGGTGTCGATGTCGTCGTCGTGCATCGGCGGCACGGAGATCGACATCGTTCCGCTGATCGTCCCGGTCCACGCCGGGTGCCGCTCCCGAAGCTCGGGTCGGGCGGTGGCCACCACCAGCAGCGGCACCGCCCGCGCTGCCGCGCCCAGCTGCTCGACGAAGGTGAGCATGGCCTGGTCGGCCCAGTGCATGTCCTCGAACACCAGCACCGTCGGCCCGGCCGTGGCGAGGCTGAGCAGGAACCGCCGCCAGGACGCCTCGGTCTCGCCCGGGGTGAGCCGCTCGCCGGGCAGGCCGATCAGCGGGCCGAGCGAGTCGGCCAGCCGTACGGCGTGCGGGTCGGCCAGCGCGCCCAGGCGCTGCCGCAGCCGGTCGCGGAACGCCACCGGGTCGTCGACGTCCGGCACGCCGACCCACGCCCGCACGATGTCGGCGAGCGCGGCGTACGTGACGTTCTCGCCGAACGGCGGGCACTGCCCGACCAGCCAGGTCACCGGCGGCCCGGGCAGGCTGGCGGCGTGCCGGGCCAGCTCCCGCAGCAGCCGGCTCTTGCCCACCCCGGCGGGGCCGAAAACGGTGACCAGTTGGGAGGTGCGCTCGTTCACCGCCCGGTGCAGGGCGTTGACCAGCAGGCCGCGCTCGTGCTCCCGGTTGACCATCGGCGTCAGCTCGGCGGCGCTCAGGTCCCGCTGCGGCAGGGCGCGGACGGCCAGCCAGATCCGGCTGACCGTGGAGCGGCCCCGCAGGGTGACCGGCGGCCGGTCGGCGTACTCCATGTCGTGTCGGGTGGCGGCCCAGGTGCTCTCGTCGACCACCACCCCGCCCGGGGGCGCCAGGGACTGCAACCGGGAGGCGGTGTTCACCACGTCGCCCGTGACGAACCCCTGCCCGCCGTCGCGGGCGGCGGCGAGGTCGACCAGCGCCTCGCCGGTGGCGATCCCGACCCGGAACCCGAGCGGCGGGTGCGGGCCGGCGGGCTGGCGGGCGAGGTTGCGCTGCAGCTCCAGCCCCGCCCGGACGCAGCGCAGCGCGTCGTTGTCCGTGGCCACCGGCGCCCCGAACAGCGCCATGACCGCGTCGCCGATGTACTTCTCGACCACCCCGCCGTACTGGTGCACCAGCCGGCGCACCGTCGCGAAGTAGCGCTGCTGGAGGCCGCGCGCCTGCTCCGGGTCGGCCCGCTCCGCGTACGTCGTGAAGTCGACGATGTCGACGAACAGCACGCTGACCTGCCGGCGATCCTCCTGCACCGCGACGGGCCGGTCGCGCAGGGGCTGGCCGCAGCTGGTGCAGAAGTTGGCCTCGGCCCCGTTGGGATGCCCGCAGTGCGCGCAACCGCGGGTCAACGCCTGACCGCAGCCGCCGCAGAAGCGGTCGTCCGGACCGGCTTCGCGTGAGCAGTGTCCACACTTGAGGTCGATGATCGGCTCCAGAGCGCGAGGTCAACCGAGTATCCCGCCGCCGCCGTTGAGTCGGCTACCCGATAACCGGGCGGTCCCTGCGGCTGATCGGGCGAGGCTAACCTTCCACTCAGAAAATGCATCGTCAGGAGAGTGCCGTGCACGTACGACTGTCCGCCGAGTGGACGGACCAGCGGGGGACCGTGTGGGCCCCGGGCGACACGGTTGACGTCGACGCCGTCACTCTCGCCTCACTGGAGGAGCTAGGCATGGTAGAGACCCCGGACGGCAAGGGCACCGCCCCGGCCGAGGGCACGAGCACGACCACCACGACGACGGACACGACCGACCCGAAGAAGATCGGTCCCGGCCCGGGCGCGCCGCCGGCGGACGACTCGGGCAGCTGAGCGGTCGCGGGACGAAGACGGGGCCGGTGGGGCGTACCCACCGGCCCCGTTCGTCGTCCCGTCCCGGCCGTCCCGCTCCGTCGATCATGACGTTGACGGCGGCTCCGCGCGCCGTCGTCGCCGCCAAGTCCATGATCGACCCGACGTGACCCGACCCGGGCGGGGGCGGGGAGTCAGCGGTCGTTCATGCCCGCACGGCGGCGCAGCGCCGCCACGTCGGTGACCACGATCCGGCGGCCCTCTGTCCGCAGCCAGCCCCGGCTGGCGAAGGACCCGATGGCCTGGTTGACGCTCTGCCGGGAACCGCCGGCCATCTCCGCGAGCTGGCTCTGGTTCAGCTCGATGGTGATCATCGGCGCCTGGCTCTCGCCGGCCAGCCGGACCAGCGTCTTGGCGACCCGACCGGGCAGGTCCAGGAAGACGTGGTCGGCGTTCTGCTCCGTCAGCCGGCGGATCAGGCCGCCGAGCGACCGCATCACGGCGTCGAGGATGCGCGGGTTGGAGTGCACCAGCTCCATGAAGGCGGGGCGGGACAGCGCGAGCGCGGCGCAGTCCTCGATCGCCTCGGCCGACGCCGAGCGGGTGGAGGCGTCCAGGAGGGAGACCTCGCCGAGCACGTCCGGCGGTCGGATCACCGACAGCACCGCCCGCTCCCCGGTCGGGGCCGTGCGGAACACGGCCACCGCACCCCGGCGCAGCACGATGAGCGACTCGCCCGGGTCGTTCTCGACGAAGAGCAGTTGGCCCTTGCGGTACGTGCGCGGCACCGCCGCCGCGATCACCCGCTGGCGCACCTCCGGCTCGAGTCCGGCGAACATCTCGACGCCCGTGAGCGCGTCACCAGGCTCCGGCAGGCGAACCTCCACGGCCCAACCCCTCCCCGGTCAAGGATCACAACTCGCAGCCGGGTGAACCTGACAGCCCCCGGTACGAGGTTCTGAACCGGTTCGGCGTCCGGTAGCGGTACACATCAGATCATGACTGCCCAGTGGCGTGCTGTACACCCCTGGAGACACTTCCGTGACAGTCGCGACCTGCGGCGGAGGGCGTCGGCCGGCGCGCGGCGAGGCCCCGGCCGACGGTGGGTGGCCCCGGTGGGCGAGGATGGCGGGTGATGGTCTACCGCTACTTCTACGACTGCGAGTTCATCGAGGACGGACGCACGGTCGACCTCGTGTCGATCGGCGTCGTCGACGAGAACGGGCGCGAGTTCTACGCCGTGTCCACGGAGTTCGACGACTCCCGCGCCGTGCCCTGGGTGCGGCGCAATGTCCTGGACAAGCTCCCCTCGCCGGCCGACCGGTCCTGGCGCTCGCGGGAGCGCATCCGCGACGACCTCTACGAGTTCCTGGTCGAGCCGATCCGCGGTCGGCCGGACGAGGAGCTGGAGCTGTGGGCCTGGTACGCGGCGTACGACCACGTCGTACTGGCCCAGCTGTGGGGGGCGATGCCGGCGCTGCCCCGGGAGATCCCGCGGTTCACCAAGGAGCTGCGGCAACTCTGGGACGACCGGGGCCGGCCGAGGCTGCCGCCCGCCGCGGCGGCCCGGCACGACGCCCTGGTCGACGCCCGGCACAACCTCGCCCGCTGGCGCGCGATGACCGTCCGCTGACGTCGGCCCGCCGCCGGGAGGTTTGACCCGATCCGTCCCGGGCACCGGATCGACGTCCAGCCGATCGAGGGGGTATCGCGATGAGCAGTGAGCGGGCCCGCGCCGCCGACGCCCGGCGCCGGGTCACCGAGCTGGTCCGCGCCGCCCGGACCTGCGTGCTGGTCACCTTCCGGCTCGACGGGCGGCTGACCGGCCGGCCGATGGCGCTGCAGGGGACGGAGTTCGACGGCGACCTGTGGTTCTTCTCGTACGCCGACTCGGCCAAGGTCCGCCAGATCCGGGTCAACCCGGAGGTCAACGTGGCGTTCACCGACCAGCGGAGCGCCGCCTGGGTCTGCGCCTCCGGCACGGCGCAGGAGGCGTACGACCCCGACCGCGCGCGGCGGCTGTGGACCGCGCCGCTTCGGACCTGGTTCCCGGACGGGCCGGACACCCCGGGGCTGACCCTGCTGCGGGTGCACGTCTCCTCCGTCGCGTTCTGGGCGGCGCCGGACGGCCCCCGGGTGGACCTGCTCGACCCGGACGCGGCGCCGGTCCTCCAGCGGCGGCCGAGGCCCGGGGAGAACCGCGAGGTGGAATTCTGAGCCGTGGGCGACCGCCCGGGGCGCGCGGGCGGCGTACCGGCGCGGCGGCTACAGTGCGCACTGACGGCCCGCCCCGGGCCGGCAACGACGCCGATGGTCTGATCTGACACATATCCTGGGGCAAATCGGGCTTTACCTGATGCTCAGGAGGTTGAGCAGATCATGCGTATCGGCGTGCTCACCGGCGGCGGCGACTGCCCGGGTCTGAACGCGGTAATCCGGGCGGTGGTCCGCAAGGGCGTCGCCAGCTACGGCCACGAGTTCGTGGGCTTCCAGGACGGCTGGAAGGGCCCGCTGGAGGGCCTGTCCAAGCCCCTGGGTATCGCCGAGGTGCGGGGCATCCTGCCGCGGGGCGGCACCATCCTCGGCTCCTCCCGGACCAACCCCTTCAAGATCGAGAACGGTGTCGAGCGGATCAAGGAGAACCTCGCCGCGCAGGGCGTGGACGCGCTGATCGCGATCGGCGGCGAGGACACCCTCGGCGTCGCCACCAAGCTGCACGAGCTGGGCGTCCACGTCATCGGCGTGCCGAAGACGATCGACAACGACCTCGGCGCGACCGACTACACGTTCGGCTTCGACACCGCCGTGAACATCGCCATGGAGGCGATCGACCGGCTGCACACCACCGCGGAGAGCCACCACCGCACCCTGGTCGTCGAGGTGATGGGCCGGCACGCCGGCTGGATCGCCCTGCACGCCGGCCTGGCCGGCGGCGCCAACGTCATCCTGCTGCCGGAGCGGCAGTTCGACGTCGACCAGGTCGCCGGCTACGTCGAGAAGCGCTTCCAGCACCAGTACGCCCCGATCGTCGTGGTCGCCGAGGGCGCCCAGCCGCTGGACGGCCAGATGGTGCTGCACAACCAGGAGCTGGACGCGTTCGGCCACGTCCGCCTCGGCGGCATCGGCCAGTGGCTCGCCGAGCAGCTGGAGGCGAAGACCGGCAAGGAGGCGCGGACGGTCGTGCTGGGCCACATCCAGCGCGGCGGCACCCCGACCGCCTTCGACCGGGTGCTCGCCACCCGCCTCGGCCTGCAGGCCATCGACGCGGCGCACGAGGGCGACTGGGGCAAGATGGTGGCCATGCAGAGCACGGACATCGTCCGGGTTCCGCTGGCCGAGGCGACCCGCGAGCTGAAGACCGTGCCGCTGGAGCGGTACGCCGAGGCCGAGGTCTTCTTCGGCAGCTGACCGACGGCGGCGGCGCGGCGGCCCCGAGCGGTCCGCCGCGCCGCGCCCGAACCCGGAAGGGGTACGGCGGAAATGTCACCCGCAGTCCACACGGTCGCGGTGATCGGGGCCGGCAAGATCGGCGAGCTGGTGCTCTCCGGGCTGCTCCGCTCCGGCTGGCCGGCGGAGCGGCTGCTCGCCACCGCGCGGCGGCCCAGCCGCGCCGAGGAGCTGGCCGCCCGGTACGGCGTACGGGTGGTGGACAACCTCGCCGCGGTGGACGAGGCGGAGGTGCTCGCCATCTCGGTCAAGCCCCAGGACGCGGCCGGGCTGCTGGACGAGATCGGTCCCAAGGTGCCGGCCGACAAGCTCGTGATCTCGCTCTGTGCCGGCCTGCCGACCACCTTCTTCAGCCGCCGGCTGCCGGCGGGCACCCCGGTGGTCCGGGTGATGACCAACACCCCGGCCCTGGTCGACGAGGCGATGAGCGCCATCTCGGCCGGCGTCCACGCGACCGGGGCGCACCTGGCGCTCGCCGAGGAGATGTTCAAGCCGCTCGGCGCCACGATCCGGGTCCCCGAGTCCCAGCAGGACGCGGTGACCGCCCTTTCCGGGTCCGGGCCGGCGTACTTCTACCTGCTGGTCGAGGCCATGATCGACGCGGGGATCCTGCTCGGCCTGCCCCGCCAGGTGGCCCACGAGCTGATCGTGCAGACCGCGATCGGCTCGGCGGTGATGCTGCGCGACTCCGGCGAGCATCCGGTCAAGCTGCGCGAGGCGGTCACCTCGCCGGCCGGCACCACCATCTCCGCGGTGCGGGAGCTGGAGAACCACGGCGTCCGCGCCGCCATGCTCGCCGCGCTGGAGGCCGCGCGCGACCGCGCCCGCGAGCTGGCCGCCCAGTCCGGCTGATCCGGCGTACGCGGCGACTCCGCACCCACGGGGCCGTGTCGCGCGGTCAGGGATGCGTACACCTTCGCGGACGTTGTGGCGTGCCGCCGCCTGGAGGGCGCAACTTCCGCGAAGTTGTGGCGTGCCGCCGCCTGGAGGGCGCAACTTCCGTGAAGTTGTGGGGTGCCGGCGCGGGGGCGTCGCGTTCCCGCCGGGTGCACCATACTGGCGCGGTGTTCACGCTCGCCCAGGCCCGTCACCTCGTGGCCACCCTGCACCCGCGCATCGACGAGCTGATCCGGCTCCGGGCCGACCTGGCCGAGCTGCGCGCAGACCTGGCCGGCGGGCGACCGAGCCCGCTCGGCGGCCTGGCCGAGGGCAAGGGCCTGGAGGCGCGGCTGCACGCGGTCGTCGAGGAACTGCGCGAGCACGACATCCAGATCAAGGGCCTCGCCCCGGTGCTGCTCGACCTCCCCGGCGAGCGCGACGGCCGTCCGGTGCTGTGGTGCTGGCTGGAGGGGGACGCCGACGTGAGCTGGTACCACCGGGCCGACTGCGGCTTCGCCGGCCGCCGCCGGGTGTGAAAAGGGCAGGCGTCCCCGGTGGAGCTCACCTCCCGCTGCCCGGGGCGCGGCGGCGCCGGGTACCGTCTGCGGTCGTGATCCAGGTGCGTCGCGCGGTCGTCGGGGACGCGGCCGAGTGGGAGCGGCCGTGGAGGAAGACAGGCGCGTCGTGAAGATCAACCACGGATACGTACGTCGCCTCGCCCCACTGCGGAGCAGGCCGCCGCGCTCGACGTTCAGGGCCACGCGGCCCGTGCGATGTGGAACCTGCTGCACGAGTGGTGGACGTGGGGCGGCGGACGCGACCGACGCCCCACACTGAA
>NZ_JBICUP010000015.1:0-137314 GCF_043198215.1 Micromonospora sp. NPDC048830 | reverse complement strand
GAGTTGGTCGGCCGGGGCACCCTGTTCGCGCTGCGTGTGCGCGGGGACTCGATGATCGAGGCAGGCATCGCGCACGGGGATGTCATCGTCGTGCGCCAACAGTCGGTGGCCGACAACGGCAACATCGTGGCCGCCATGATCGATGGGGAGGCCACCGTGAAGGAGTACCGAATGCGCGACGGCCTTGTCGAGCTCGTCCCTCGCAACCCGGCCTATCCGGTGATCACTAGCAACGATGCAACGATCCTCGGCAAGGTCGTGTGCGTGCTTCATCGCCTGTGAGTGCCTCTTCTCCCTCAACGGCAAACGGCGGACCTGCGGATCCTCGCCAGCCTTGAAGTCGCCCTCGGCGCGAAGCTGATGGGCGTGGGCGTGTCGGCGGCTACGCACAACTCGACTCAGCCAACCCACGTCGCCTGCCGATAGCGGGCGAGCCCGCTTGAGTGACGGGCCGCCGGTGGAGGCTGCGCGACGGTCCAGACCCCGGGAGCGAGGCATCATCGGTGACTCCTCACGCTGTGGACACGCGAAGCGAACCGTGCGTTGCGACGAGGTGGTCCGAATGTCCGCGGGTCGGGTCGCGATACGCCGACAGCGACGGGCTGGACCCACCTGGCCAACTCAAGGTGGTGATCCATGCGCCTGCCGGCACGTTTACATGGCGGAAAGTTCAGAGGCCGCCTATTTGTGCCCGGAGACCCGCAGGACGATTTTGGTGTATCTACTTTGGCGATGAGCGTCGCGCAGGCTACTGTGCTAGCAGTTGTGCTAGTTGGAAAGGGAATTGGACGTGGCCAAGCAAGTCATTCACAAGCTCATCGACGACCTGGACGGTGGGGACGCCGACGAGACCGTCAAGTTCGCCCTCGACGGGGTCCAGTACGAGATCGACCTGTCGGCGGGCAACGCCGAGAAACTGCGCGGCGTCTTCGCCCCGTTTACCACTCACGGCACCAAGGTCGGCCGGGGCGGTGTCGTCGCCGGACGGGTCGGGGGCGGGCGGTCCGGCAACGGCCGCGTCAGCAGTGACAGGGAGCAGAACAAGGCGATTCGGGACTGGGCCAAGAAGGCCGGCCTGGAGATCTCAGACCGGGGCCGAATCCCGCAGGAGATCGTCGACGAGTACAACTCGAAGGCCGGCCGCTAAAACCCCGCGGCCTCACCGGTGGCGGTCAGCCATTGGGGGGCGGGCGGCAAACGCTTTTCACGGTCGCCCGTCCCAACGCCCGCCAATGCCTGGCACTCGCGGGCCGGGCACCGGCCTGAGGCAAGCCGACTCGATGCGCTGGTTGTCCCGCTACCCAGTTCCGTATTGGATGCAGGCTGGGCTCTGTTAAAGCTTTCGAGGTCCCTGTTGATGGCCCGGTCGGCCTGGGCATGCGAGGCAGGAGACGTCGCGATGGTCAACATCCGCAACATGAAGGTGTTCAAGGAGCGGCTCGCCCAGCTTGAGCAGGAAGCCAGCCGGCACGGCGTCGTGCTCGTGCCGGCCCAGGCCGCGGATCTCCTCGCCGATCACATCGCCGCTGTCGCCCACCAGTTCGGCGTCACCGAACGGACCGCATTGCAGACCTACATCGCGCCACACGCCATCTCCCTGATGGCTGAGAGACCGTCGGGTAACCGGGTGACTACGTGGCGAGAAGTCGCTCAACGTTGATGCGTTGGGCGGCTTCGCGCTCGGTGGCGTTGGCCCAACGGATCGTTTGACCGGCCAGGCGTATCGTCATGAGTCGAATCATCGCTACCTTGATCATGGCCTCGGAGTTGACGGTCAGCCGTTCGTAGTCCCGGGCCAGGCGTCGGTTACGGACCAGCCAACCCAGCGTCCTCTCTACCACCCACCGGCGCGGTAGGACCTTGAAGCCCTTGACGTCGTCGTTGCGCTTGACGATCTCCACCAGGATGCCGAGCTGCTCTTTCGCCCAGGTCAGCAGAGTGGAGTCGATGCTGTTGGCGTAGCCGCCGTCGGCCCACACGAGGGCGATGGTGGTGAACGCCTCGGCCAGCCGCGCCAGGATCCGCCGGCCACCGGGACGGTCGTTGACCGAGGCGGAGGTGACCATCACGACCAGGATCAGCCCCATCGTGTCCACGACCAGGTGCCGCTTGCGGCCGTTATCTGGAGCCCGCTCTGACTTGTTCTTGATGTAGTCCAAGGACGCTGAACGTCCCCCAGCTCGCGTCGTGGATGCGGTTACCTGCTGCCGTCCATCACGTAGTAGCGGGAGGTGCGATGCGGGTGCAGCGGGTGCTGGCGCCGGGATCGATGGCGGAGTCGTGGACTCTGCTGGGCGATGATCTGCGGCCGGTCGGCCCGGTGGAGTCGTTCCTGGCTTACCTGGCGGCGATCGAGCGGTCACCGAACACGATCAAGGCGTACGCCCACGATTTGAAGGACTGGTGGGTCTATCTCGCCCGTCGAGCAATGGACTGGCAGCGGGTGGACTTGGAGGCGGTAGCTGGTTTCGTGGCATGGCTACGGCTGCCGCCGGCCGCCCGCAGCGGGGCGGTGGCGGTGCTGCCGACGGTTGAGCATCACTGCACGGCGGCCAGCGTGAACCGCAAGCTTGCCGCGGTCAGCACGTTCTACGAGTTCCATGCCCGCAGTGGCGTCACGGTCGCCGACCCGCTGATCTCGATGCGCCCGGTCGGATGGCATCGGTCCGCGGCGACGTCCTACAAGCCGTTCTTGCAGCACGTCGGCTCAGGCAAGCCGGAGCGGACGAGGACCATCAAGCTCAAGGCCGGGCGCAAGCGTCCCCGGGTGCTGACGGCTGCCCAGGTCCAGGCGATCCTGGATGCCTGCGAGCATCTGCGCGACCGGTTGCTGTTCGCTCTGCTGTTGGACACCGGGATCCGTATCGGCGAGGCGTTGGGTCTGCGCCACGACGACATCGCGATCGCCGATAAGCAGGTGACGGTGGTGCCCCGGCAGAACGACAACCGGGCCCGTGCCAAGGCCGGCCGCAGCCGGGTCATCCCGGCAAGCCCGGAGTTGATGCGTCTGTACTGCGACTATCTGAATCGTGAGTACGGCGCCCTGGATTCCGACTACGTCTTCGTGAACCTGTTCGCCGAGCCGCACGGGCATCCGTGGGCCTATCCGGCGGTCTATGACCTGGTCAAACGGTTGCGGAAGGTCACGGGCATCGCCTTCGGGCCGCACCAGTACCGCCATACCTATGCGACCTGGCTGCTGCGTCGCGGGGCGGGGATGGAGAACGTGAAGGAACTACTCGGCCATGCCTCGATCAGCACCACGATCGACACGTATGGCCACCTGACGGTCGAGGACGCCCGCCGCACGCTGGAGGCCGCGGGGTGGTTCACCGGACGGGAGGTCCGGCTGTGACCGTCGCTGCGCTAACCACCGGCCGCCGGCAGGCCGGGCTGCTGGAGAAGCTTCTGGCCGCTGTCCGGGCCGAGTTCCGCACCGAGATCTACCGCCCGGACCCTGCCGATCCGGTCTTCGTCGCCCCGCAGTGCGCGGTCGCCGGCTGCGACCGGGTGGTCTCCCAGCGAGGATTGTGCAACGGGCATGTCATCCGGTGGCGGCACCGGGGACGACCGGTGATGGAGGACTTCCTCGCCGACCCCGGGCCGCCGGTTCGCGGCCGGCAGGTCCTGCCTTCCTGCCGGATCGGCGGCTGCCGTTACGGACGCTTCGGCAAAGGGCTCTGCTGCAAGCACTACGACCGGTGGGTCCGGGCCGGGCGACCTGACATCGATCACTGGCACGCCCCGACCCTGCCCGCAGTCGGCGCTGTCCCGGCCGAGTGCCGTCTGCCGTTCTGCAGCCTGTGGGTCGAGGGGCCGGAGAAGGTCTTCTGCCAGCAACATCATGAACGCTGGACGCGTGCCGGGCACCGGGACGCCGAGCGTTTCATCGTGGACTGCGAGTTGAACGGCATCGCCGCGGTCGATCTGCGTGGCCTGCCCGCCCAGTTGACGCTGGAGTTCCAGTACGGGCTGCAATGCCGGGCCGATGCCCGGCGCCGAACGACTCCCGCCCGCTATGTCATGCAGGCCGTTCGGCACGCCCAAGCGGCTGGGATCGCCTCGCTGCTGGAATTGTCGGAGGAGCAGTGGCGACAGCGAGTGCGAACCGGCCAAGTCCGGGCGCCGGTATTGTTCCTGCTTGAAGTCCGTGACGCCGTCGAACTGCTGCGCGACGGCGCAGGCTGGGAGACCGAGTTCGGTCGAGACGTGTGGCGGCTGGAACGGCTTCCGGGGATCACCACCCCGGCCACCGCCACCGTTCCGCGGCCACGAGTGCGGCTGCACTTCGAACGCATCCCGCAGCCCTGGCTACGTGACCTGGCCAAACGGTGGCTGAGGCTGCGGCTGACCAGCGGGTTGAGCATCACCGCCGCGCATACCGGGCTGGACGCGTTGGTCTGCTTCGGCGGTTTCCTCGTCCACGCCGGCGTCGACCGGCTCGCCGACATTGACCGCCCTCTGCTCGAACGCCACCTCGCCCACGTCGCCTCCCAACACGGCGGGCATGGGCTGAAGAAGGGCAGGATCAGCAACCTGAACCTGTTCCTGCAGGCCATCCGGCAGAACCGCTGGGACGACTCGCTGCCCGGAACCGCAGCCTTCTACCCCGGCGACATCCCACCGGCCCCGGCAGCGACGATCTCCCGCCGGCTCGCCGAGCACGTCATGGCCCAGGTCGAGTCCGAGGCGAACCTGGACCGCTGGCACGACCCGGCCGGACGGCTGGTCACGCTCATCCTCGTGCGCACCGGGCTGCGGATCTCCAGCGTCGTCTGCCTGGATTTCGACTGCCTGGTTCACGACGGTCAAGGCGCCGCCTACCTGCGCTACTTCAACACCAAGATGAAACGCGAGGCCGCTGTCCCCATCGACGAACACCTCGAACGGGTTATCCACGAGCAGCAACGCCGGGTGCTGGACCGCTGGCCGGACGGCACCGGAGTCCTGTTCCCTCGGCGGCACGCGAACGCCTCCGGACAGCTGAGGCTGTCCGACAGCAGCTACCGGCAGATGCTGCGCCGCTGGCTCGTCGCCTGCGACATCCGCGACGAGCACGGACAACCCGTGCACCTGACCCCGCACCAATGGCGGCACACCTTCGCCTGCCGCCTGATCAACCGTGACGTCCCACAAGAAGTCGTCCGGATCCTGCTCGACCACGAGTCATCGCGGATGACCGCGCACTACGCACGAATCACCGACCAGACCGTCCGGCGCCGCTGGGAAGCCGCGATGAAGGTCAACATCAAAGGCGAACACGTCGCACTCACCGCCGACGGACCGCTCGGGCAGGCCCAGTGGGCCAAAACCCGCTACGGCATCGCCACCCAGACCCTGCCCAACGGCTACTGCGGGCTGCCCGTCCAAAAACTTTGTCCACATGCGAATGCTTGCCTGACCTGCCCGGTCTTCCTCACAGGGCCCGAGTTTCTGCCCGAACTTCGCGACCAGCGGACCCGCACCCTGACCCTGATCGACAACGCCACCAACTGCGGCCACACCCGAGTCGCCGAGATGAACCAGCAGGTTGCCGACAACCTCGACCGCATGATCAGCGAACTGGAAACCGGCCACCACGAACCGCAGGAGACCACACATGCCAGCTGACAACGCTCACCACCTCGTCACCGCCGCCCGGCAACGGGCCACAGCGACCCGCCGCCGCGCAACCGCCGCCCTGCGACGCATGGACACCAGCGGAACAATGATCACCTTCGAAACCGTGGCCCGCGAAGCCCGGGTCTCCCGGTCCTGGCTCTACAACCAGCCCGATCTCCGAGCCGAGATCGGCCGACTCCGGGCCCGGCACCGCACCCCCACGACCCGGCCGGTTCCCAACCGGCAACGAGCCTCCGACGCCTCACTGCTCCAGCGCCTGCAAACCGCCACCGAACGCAACCAGCAACTCGAGACCGAGAACCGCGAGCTGCGGCACGCCCTCGCCCTGGCCCTCGGCGAACAACGCACCAGCGACCTGCCCGGCCACACCCGCGACACGCCGGGAAGAAGACATTCCCCCGTCATCGGACCCTGCTGACCGGCACCGTCGAAGACACGTCCACCACGCATCACCGCAGGTCAGGACGATACAAGATCAGAAAGCTCAAGATAACGGCCGGTGGTCTTCTTGCCCATGTCGAACCCGCGGCATTCGCCGCCCTCACTGGATTTGATCGACTGGGCGTCCAGCACCGCCGCTGTCGGCTCCGGCTCACGACCGGCCGCGACCCGCACCTGCCGGCGAAGCTCGTCGTGGATCGCGTCCCACGTCCCGTTCTTCCGCCACGTCGTGAACCAGCGATGTGCCGCGTCCGGCGGCGCCAGATCCCGCGGCATCATCCGCCACGGACAGCCCGACCGCAGCACATAGAAGATCGAATCCAGGATCAACCGATCTCCCCACTTGCGCGGCCGGCCGCCTTTACGCAGGTCGCGTACCGGCATCAAGGGCGCGAGGACCGCCCACATCGCATCGGTCAAGCTCGACGGATAGCATGAACGGGCGTCATCCCCGCCACAGTTGCAGTTGCGCACACAACGCGATCATGGCGGGGATGATCTATTTGTCGAACACCCGGCATCGACGTGTCTCCCCGTAACAGAACGCTCGGAGCTGGTTACCCGACGGTCTCTGAGACGCTCGGAGAGCACGCAGCCACCTACCGAGATGGCCGACGCCGAACCGGTGGCGCTGACCGTGTCGGAGGCCGGGCGCGCTCTCGCCGCCCTCGGCATGGTCTGCAAGCTGGCCACGGAGCAGATCCCGACCGCGCCAGCGGAGTCCGCCGGGATCGTCACCGACGCCGCTGACGCGATCGTCGGCATCGGCGCGCAGCTCAGAACCACCACCGGCAACGAGGCCCTCAGCGTCGGCGGTCGCACCCTGGTGTACTCGCGCACGGTGCTCCTCCGCGCGATCGACGCGCTGAGCAGCGGCCGGTAGAACTGCACCTGCCGCGAGCCACACTCCTCGCCGACGGAGCCTGCGTCCTGGTCATGAACTTGAAAGCTGACCTCGCCGTTGTCGGTGGCTGGCTCGCCAGCTCGCACGAACAACCCGGCGAGGATCGATAGCCGATTGCTACCGGCCACGCGCACATGGTCGGGGGTGTCTTGGCGGGGGCGTGACCCTCCTGGCTGGGCGAAGACGGGTTCGCGGCGAGCCAGTCGGGACTCGTTGGCTGGGACATGATGCCAGGCGGCCGGCTCGTGGCTAGCCGGCCGCCGGGTGGGCTGTCCCGGACGGCCCGGCGACTGGAGGTACATGCGTCGGCGGACCGGTGGATGGTCGTTCACTCTTGATGGGGTCGACGAGGACTGCATGCCCATTGATCAGCGCTGGTTGTGGAACGAGTGCGGCGGCGAGTTGCTCGACGCGGATGCGAACAGCGCGCACGGGCTGGAGTCGATCGCCGGGCCCGCCGTGGACGCGCGTCTGGACCGGTGCGCCGCCGGGTCAACAGTCAACCGGTCAACGGCGATAGTAGGCACTTCGGTGCAGAGCCTACGAAGCACACTGCTCCTCGTGCTCCCAGGACCTACTAGCAGGGCGTCGGCCTGTGGCGACGTACTCCACGACCGCCTCGCGGGCTGCCGTGGTGTTCACCCGTGCGATGTCAGCGGGGATGTCCTGTAGGCCCGCATCCGGGGACTCGTAGACGGTGATCGGGGTGTCGGGGTCCAGGTCGGCAGCGTAGGTGCGGTCAGGCAGCCAACGCAGCGCCGCCCGGTCAGCGTCGATGTCGATGTCGATCCGCAGCGCGGGCTGGTCGGCGGGTCCAATCGTCATGGTTTGCCCGCAGCCGCCAGCCGCCATGCGGCATGATCGCCTCGATCTGCTCGTCGAAGCGGCGGCCAGCCTCGTCGGGGCTGGTCAACGGGTACGGATAGCCGTGGTAGTCGCGAAGTAGCAGCGTCATCGTGTGATCCTTCTCCGGTGCCGGTGTAGATACGGTGCCACCAGGTGTGGCCGCCGTCCGGGTGACCCGCAGCCGCAGGCGGCTTCCCGAGGGCAGGATGGCGGGCAGGATCTTGTCGCAGGTCCAGAGGTAGCTCCGGTCGCGGTCGTTGGTGCCGCAGACGGTGTTGTCGATTGCAAGGTCGGCCTCGGACGCGCCGGTGCGCCGCATGTGCGCGGCGGCTTTCGATTCCGCATGGTCGTAGAAGGTGACCGGGGGCCCGCGCAGCGGGTCGTGGTCGAGGTCGGCGGCCAGGGACCGGCTCCTCCTCCGGACGTGACGGCCTGGCCGTTGATCAGGCCGACGGTGGGGTCATGCGAGGCTGGGCAGGGCAACCGGCGAGCAGCACACGGGCAGCACCAGGTCGTGAGCTTCATTCGCTGCTCTATACGTCGAAATTGTTGCTCTTCGTTTCACCTCGCTGGGCGGGCCGGGCACTGCTCGCATCGCCGCTGCCGTCCCCGGGAGTTGCCCCCGGCTGATGTTCACGCCACTGCCCGGCGGTGTCGGCCCGAAGCAGCCGATCAACCATACGAGCGGCTTCTCGCTCCGTCTCGAACTCCCACCGCAGCAGCACCTTCCCCGTCTCGGTGTCCCCAGCACGGGCGATGACCTTCCAGCGTGTCTGGCGGACAAGCCACACATCGCGGCGCGCCAGGCGCCCCCAGCTGCCGTTCCACCACCTCCGGACCACCTCTTCCACACGTCAATCGTACGCATGTTCGATGATGCGCGGGGCGGGGTGGCGAACGAAGTCGGCGTGCACGGGGTTCCGGCCGGTCATTCGCAGCGGTCTTCGGCACCTCGGCCGTAGGGCTCACAGCAGTCGGGGCGATGCCGGTAGACCCGCAGGTCGCGACCGTGCCGGTGGCCGTACTCGGGCGTGATTTCGTACAGGCAGGCATGCCACATCACGGTCTCTCCGCCGCCGGGCACCACCTGGCCGTCGCCGGGTCCGCCGCGCAGCAGCACGTCCATGCTCCGACCGTACGCGTGTGTTGGGGGCCGGACGGGGCGTACGAGACCTTGCTGCCTGACCGGGCGGCGCTGGGGCGGGGACGGTCCCCGCAGCTGCACGCCTGGCTGCGGGGACCGGCTTTGTCGGTGGCCTGCGGCCGTAGCTGCTCCACCTGCACGTGGCCGTGGCCAGCAGTCGAGCGGTGGCCTCGCCGACCTGTTCAGGTTGGCCGCCGACCCGGCTGCTCGCCAGCACTCGGCCGTGGGCTGTGGATAACTTTGGCGGGTGTGGATATCGCCCTGATCATGGTCGGATCTGCTAGCACACCTCCTGGTTGTCGTCCTGGCCTGCCGAGCGGCTCCCGAGCAGCCACGTAGGCGATACGGCGGTCGCGATGACCTCGTTCACGGCGGCTGTGGTGTGGTCGTCGGTGTCGTAGTGACGGGCGAGTTCGGCGCGGAGCTGGTTGAGTGCGACGCGGACTTGGAATGGTCCTCGACACGATGGACGCGTTGTCCGCAGGCGCTTTCGAGGAGTGGACCGCCTGGCTGCTGGAGCGCGACGGCTGCAAGATCATACGGAGGCATGACGGCCCCAACGATCAAGGCGCTGACGTCATCGCAATCACTGCCTGTAGCCGGCGTGTCGTTCTCCAGTGCAAGCACTCGACGAAGCTGAGAAACCGCGTGGACCCCAGGTACCTTCACGAACTCAATGGCACCGCCCGCCCGGAACACGGTGCGGACATCGTCGGCATCGTCACCAACCGCATGCTGTCAGATGCCGCTCAGCGCTTCGCCATGAAGCATCAGATCCACGTCATCGACCGGCCCGCGCTGAAAGGATGGGCGACGTACGGAGTTTCCTGGCTTCCGTCGAACGGCCAGACCGCTGTCAGCTTAAGCACATGGCCCACATACGGGGTGGCAGCTGGCAGGGCATGCGATAGCTTCTACCCTTTGATCCCCGAATACTGCATGGGGAAGGCCGAGCACATGTCGCCTTTGCCGAATGGTTCGCGTGAGAGGCGACGTGGCCCTTGCCCTACATAGGAGGCAAAGTCGTGAGTTCCTACACCATCACCATCGCCGCGAACGATCCCAGCCGAGCGACCACCACCATGACGGTCGAGTTGAACGGTCCGACCACGCGCATCACCGAGCTGGTGGTACGCGCCGGTGAGGGGGACGGGCTGACCGCGGGCCAGCTTCCCGCGGTCGACCTGGATCTGCTGCTGAAGGCGGTCACGCCTGCCGTCGGCGGGCAGCAGGCAATAACCCTGTCGCCCGCTGCCCCAGCCGACGACGCGCCCACCACAGAAGAAACATCCGTTGACGGCGAGGAGCACGTCGCCGACACCGAGGCCACCCAGCCTGTTGCCGCTACCACCCCCACCGCGGAGGAGCCGGCCACGACCAGCCCCGCGGAGGCTGACGTGACTGAGGTCGCGGTTCCCAAGCAGGCGTCACGCGCGAAGGCACGGGCCGCCGGCGCGACCCGGGCCGGTGGGCGGAAAGCCGCGGCGGGTGCCAACGCCACCACCGCGGCACGGAAGGCCACCACCCAGACCGCGAAGGGCGAGGCGGCCACGGCCACGGGCCGCGTGTACCGGCGGTCACCGAGTGATCTCGAGTCGGTGTACCAGCAGGCTGGCAGCGTGGCGGCTGTCGCCGACCACTACAACGTGCCCCGGCACACCGCCCAAGGATGGATCCGTACCCTGCGCCGCCGGCAAGCTGGCCAGGCCGAGTAGGACAAACACCGGGCACCCCGAGGGTGGGTCTGGGTCTGCCGACCCACGGATGGGCCCGGCCGGCGCCGGCCTTCGGCAGTACCGCTCAACGGGTCCGCTTCGTCGCCCGCTTGCGGGGTGGCGTCAACAGGTCGGCGATCGCCGCTATCGCGGACGGCACGAGGCGGTAATAAGCCCAGACGCCCCGCTTCTCGCGCTCGATCAGGCCGGCCTCGGTGAGGATCCGAAGGTGATGGCTCACGGTCGGCTGGGAGAGACCAAGCGGCGCGGTGAGGTCACTCACGGATGCCTCGCCCTCCGGGGCGGACTGGATCAGACTGAGCAGTCGCAGTCGGGCCGGGTCGGCGACGGCCTTCAGCACTCCCGCGAGCCGTTCGGCATCGGCACGCTTAATCGGCTCGCCAGCAAGCGGCGAGATAGCAGGCGTATCAGTTTTCGCAGTTCCCACGTCTTCCATCGTTGCACCAACACCATCGATAGGCCGGTGGAACCCAGGTCCAGTGCTTCGATGGCGACCGCGAGCCCGGGTACGAGGGATGCTGGCGCCGGGGCGGCGAGGTCACACACCGCCCCGGCCCTGCGCCCGTTTCTCCGACAGAGTCCAGGGCCGACGATCGCAACCGATAGAAAGGCGCCGGCGAGCAGGTACGGCCCGAAGGCGAGGTCGGGCTGGCGGCGCAGCGTGAGGCGGGTCAGCGCTTCGGCAGCGGCGAGCGCATAGAGCAGGTCGCTCCACAGCACCGCCTGCCAGCCGAGAGTGCCCGGCGACGCGCCGAGCAGCGCCGCCAGCCGCACGTCGCGCAGCCCCATCCCGCTGCCACCGTTGGAAGGTCATCGCCCGGGCTGGCGACAGTGAGACGGGCAGGCGCTGGGAGTTCGACAGCCAGGACGAGGCGCACTCGAATGGTGGACCGTCTCCTACGGGCACACTCGGCCGGATCGTGGCGGACGAGCCTGTCCTGATCCTGTCGCCCGCCACCTGTCGCAGGCGGCGGTGGGCAACAGCTGACTGATCTGAACCCACGTTTCCGGGGTGGCATGGAGGTCAACCTGCCTGGCCGGCGCGGCTGGGACGGTCTACAGCTCGCCGAGGATGCGGGCGCGCTGCTGTGCGTGCTCGGTGTCGGTGATCAACCCCTGTTGGTGGAGGTCGGCGAGCTGCCGGAGCCGGTCGGTGATCGTGGAGGCGGGTGCTGTTGTCGGGGTGGCGGTGGGATGCGCTGCACGGTTGTCGGGATTCACCCCGACAACCTCGGCGGGGGTGATCCAGCCGCCCGGAGGCGGTGGGGCGTCGACGGTGGCGGCGATCTCCCAGAAGCTCTCGTCGAGGCTGGTGTCGCGGCCGGCGGCGGTGGTGAGGTGGCGCAGGGTGTCCGGATCGCAGTCGAGTACGCGGGTCAGGCTGGCGATGTGCAGGTCGGTCAGGAGGGTCCGGCCGGCGAGGGCGTCCATCATCACCGTGGTGTCGATGTTGGCGCGGGCGGCGAGTTCGGTGGGAGAGACCCCGGCGAACTCGGCGTAGACGCACAGGTAACGGGCCAGGGCTCGACGGGCGGGCGGCGCCTGCGGGTCGATGGTGGCGACCAGGTGCCCGAAGCGGATCCTCCGTCGCGCGGTAGGCAGCTCCGGAAGGTCTATGACGGGCTTCGCCCGCAGGCCGGGGGCGGCGATGAGTTCGAGCGTCACGCACTGGCGGGCGTATTCCTCCCGGATCGTGGCGACCTCCGCGGCGACCGTGCGGACCTTGAGCAGTTCCTCGCGTGTCTGGTGGAACTGCTGCTCCAGCTGGTTGGCGCGGCGCATCTCGTTCTGCCGGCCGTTCTCCAGCCGGCGCAGGTTGTCCAGGTACCGGTCGGTGTCTTCCTGGAGGCGGTCCTGCAGGCGGGCGATCCTGCGTTGCAGGCTGGGGATGGTCGGGCCGCTGTCGGGCACGTTGCGTAGCGCGGGCTTGCCCGCTGGCCTGCTGACCGGGCCGGTGTAGCCGTCGGGCAGCCGGCCGCGGGCGCACTGGTACCAGCCGGCGGCCAGGGCCCGGATGCTCGAGGTGTCGCAGCTGTCCGGCAGGCAGGCGATGATCAGCTCGACCATCTCCCACGTGGGTCCGAGGCGGTAGCGGCTGAGCTGTTCGGACAGCTTCTGCCGGTTCAGGCCAGGAAAGTCCAGGCCGCGCATCCGGGCGTTGCGCAGGATCTGGGCCTGGCCGTTCACGCCCAGGTAGTCGTCGACAAGGCTGCGGACGTAGAGGGTGTACTCGGCCGCGTCGGGGTTGGCGCACCGGCGGCGGATCGTGGACTCGTCCACCGCGTAGGGGCGGCTGTTGCGGCTCACGGGGCGGTGCCCGGTACTCATGCGATCGTCCTTGAGGCACGAGAGGTGGGCCCGACAACGGTCGATGTTGTCGGGAGTCTGTCCGGACCCTCTTTCCCGACGCAAGGGGTGCCGGGAAGAGTCATCCATGCCGATCAACGCTGACTGCCTGGTCGGTCAGGGTGCTCCGCGCCGCTCGGTTGGCCGCCTGATCAGCACGGAGCACCCGCCATCTATACATCATGCGAGAGGACGGTGACAGTGTGAAGCACTCCGGGAGGCTCGGGCGGACAGCAGCAATCCTCGGCGGGCGCAGCGTGCCCACGTACCTCTCACACCCGATGCGATCGGATCATCCAACTCGACCACGTCGTCACCGGCCCAGGCACCGCCGTCCCTGCCGGTGGACACGCCGCCCCCGTCCGTGGACACGCCGTCCACGAACCTGACCGTCGCACTGACGACCTCCATTGAGCGTGTCCCAACCTCGTTTCTGCTGGTGACCCGGGGTTGACAACCGGGTCGTCCCACTCGGTGGCAGGTCGCGGTGGATGATCGCTGCCGCGGGAGGAGAACCAACTGGTCCGATCGGCGAGGTCACGGTGTGGTATCGATCGCGGCGGCGGCGAACGGGTCCCGGATCAGGTACTGCAGGGCCTGGACGGCCTTGACGACCGTGGTGGGCTGGCGGGGTCTGCCGCGGAATTCGTGGGCGAGGACCCGCCAACGACCGCGCTCAGGCAGGCAAGGGCCTGCGGCATACTCGTCGTCGGTGATCAGTTTGAGCGGCGTGTGCACCTGGCGCGGCGAGGCCGCCGCCTCGCTCAGGGAGGTGGCGGTGACCTGCGGGACCGGAGCAAGGCTGACGGTCGCGAACCCGGCCGTGGCGAAGGACGCCTCGACCTCGGCGACGCCGGGAAGGCGTCCAGCACCCGGACGGCCTCGGGAAAGAAGCGAAAGCGGCGGCGTCCGCATCGTCGTACGCGATCCGCGCCATACTCCGGACCCAACCACCCGCCCGGCCCGGTCCACAAAAACCGGAGGCTGAGACGAACGGATCACCGCCCGCGCCCGAGACATCGACGGGCGCGGGCAGGATCCGGGATCAGCACAGCCCGTTGCAGCCGCCGCCCGTCTTCGGCGCTGCGGCCTGCGGGCTGGGCAGGTCGTCGCGGAACTCCGGCTGCGCCTTCGTGACGCGCATCGGTTCGACCAGCATGAACTGCTCCGACTGGGCGGGATCCACAAGCATCACCAGGGCCGGGTTGCGGGGATCAGCAGGCCCGTCGTTGCCCGGCGCGGTCCAGTCCTGCCGGACGGTGATCGCGGCACCCCGGTTGCGCAGGGTCTTGTCGACGGTCTCCTGGGAGACGATCCAGGTGTCCTGGTATTCGGGGTCGTAGTGTTCGTGGTCCCCGGAGCTGTCGCCGTGGTCGACCTCTTCCGAACAGTCGCCGCCGTCGGCGTTGCAGTTGACGATCACCTTGCCGGTGCCGGTCGTCCCGTCGTCGGCGTGGTAGGTCTCGGTGACGGTGATCCGCTGACCGATCACGTTGCCCTCAGCGTCCCGCTTGAACTCCGTGGTCTCCACCCGGGTGTGCGTGCCGCCCGAGAAGATCTTGGTGTCGGTATAGGTGACGCTGAGCAGATTGCCCTCCGCGTCGGTGACGGTCTCCTTCTCCGAGAGGTACTTGACGCCTTCCTCGGTGGACTCGTGCATCTGGATCGTCCGCGTCGTGCCTTCCGAGCTGTCGGGGTTGGTGTGTGTGATGGTTATGTGGTCGCCGTCCCAGCGCTGGGTGTCGGTGCTTCCATCGGGGAACCTCCACGTGCCGCCGCCATCCCCGTCCGGCTCGAAGGTGCCGGAGCCGCCGTGGGCCATATAGTGGTTGGAACTGGCGCCCGCGCTGATCAGGCTGGCGTCCATGCCGTTGATCCGGATCCGGGCCGGGGCATCCTTGGCGTTGAAGCCGTCGAGGCCGATGGTGAAGCCGTCGCGGTCCAGGTCGATCTTCGCCCCGCCCGGGGTGAGGGCGTCGGTGATGCCGAGCCTGGTCAGGGTGTCGCGGCGGCCGCCGAGCGGGAAGGCGCTCAACGGGTCCGACGGCTTGTCCATTGCCTTGATGATCTCCTCGGGAAACGCCACGAACCCGCCGAGACCGGCCTCGAAGGACGGCAGCTTCCGGTCGGCCGCGAGGTCGACCACGTGCTGAAGCAGGGGCACGCTGCGAGGGTCGTGAGGGTCGGTGCCGACCATCAGTTCGTCGGCGTCGCTCACCCCGTCCTTGTCGGAGTCGACGATGCGCCAGGCCACGTAGCAGCCGGTCGGATCACACAGGCGGGCCAGCGAGCGTTTCGCGAGCTCGGAACTGGCGGCCGCCGCCGGAGCGGCGGCGGTCAGTGCGGTGGCCAGCAGCAGCCCGGTGCCGAGGGCCAGGGCTCGGCGTATCGATGCGGCGTGGCGTTGGGGGGGACTGAGGACCATGCGATGAGGATCGCACCCTGGCGCCAGTCAGCCATCGAACTGTCCACACGATTACCGAAACGGTCCAACCGACGAATGGGGTCTTCGGCCACCATTAGGTGCGGCGCACGCAGTGGCGGTGCCGGAGGTCCGCTCCGCAACCGCGGGTTAACACCCGCTGCTTCCGAGAAACTTGCCGGCGGTCTGGCGTCGGTAGCCGGAGTGGGCCGCCGACGCCAAGCCGCCGCCGCGGGTCCTTGGGTCACTGGCCAACGACCATTACCGACAGCAGGGCACCGGCCAGCAGGTACGGGCCGAATGGGATGTCGGGCCGGCGGCTGAGCGCCAGGCGGGTCAGCGCTTCGGGAACGGCAAGCGCGTAGGGCAGCAGAGCGCCCAGGAGCACCGCGGGCCAGCCGAGAGGCCCTAGAGCCGCGCCGAGCAACGCGGCCAGCCGGACGTCACCCAGTCCCATCCCGCTGGTGCCGACGAGTGCCAGCAGCAGGTAGCTGCCGCCGAGGGCCACGGCCGCCAGTACGGCCGCGCGCAGGGTGTGCGTCTGGCCTGTGGTCGCGGCTTGGCCTGCGAGAAGCCCGCCTATGGCGAGCGCTGCGGCGCCGATGATGGGCGTGGGTAGTCTCCGCGACGCGATGTCGATGACGGCGAGCAGCACGCCGGCGTAGAGCACGATGAGCCACACCGCGACCATCAGGAGGCCGCCGGAGCTGGCGCTCAGGTGCCAGGCGATGCCTGCGGAGGCGCCAGTGAGCCCGACGCCGGTCAGGGACGCGTGCAGTATCAGCCGCTGGCACCGGACGCCTTGACCGGATGCGTGCGTGTCCGTCACCGGCGCGGTGGGCTCGTCGTCGGCTCGTGCGCGTGCGCGTGCCACGAACCGGGCAGACGCGCGGGGTAGTGCCACACCGACCAGTGCACCGCACAACGCGCTGCACCACAGAGCAAGCCCGGTCGCCGTGAGATTCACTGGGCGACCGAGTCTAGAGGGAGACGCTGCGCCGCGCGGACCCAGAATTCACGCAGCGCTTCTGCCTGGCGCGACGAGGTGGCTACCGATTTGCTGGTCCGCCCGCGAGCCGAGGCTGAGGCCGCTCTTCACCAGTCCAGAGGCCTCCGCGGTCCGGACACGACCCGTCGCTCGTGTCGGTCGCAGCGGCCGTCGACGTGGGTGACCTGACGGGGGGACCAGACGCCAGCAGGGGCAGCCCGCCAGTCGGTGACGGAACGCATTCGTTGTCGCGCATTCTCGCTCCCTGGCGGTAGCCGCTCCCCCACGATGACCTGGGGGCGGAGATGAGGGCGGTTCACGATCTGGGCGGGAGGTGAGCCCGGCCAGGCGTCGTGCCGGGCCGGCGGCCGAGGCGCTGCGCCGGCCGGTCGCGCCGATGCTCGCCGCCCCCGTCGACGCGGTGCCTGTGGGCCCCGACCTGCTGTACGAGCCGAAGTGGGACGGATGGCGGGCGATCACATTCCAGGACGACCGGGTACACATCCAGTCTCGGGCAGGCCGGAACCTGACCCCCTATTTCCCCGATATCACCCGCGCCGTACGGGCCTTGCCGCCGGGGGTGGTGCTCGATGGGGAGTTGGTGGTGTGGGATCGAGGCAGGACCAACTTCGCGCTGCTGCAGCGGCGGGTCACCGCCGGCCGCGATGTGGTGCGGCTGGCCGCGCGGTACCCGGCGCACTATGTGCTGTTCGACCTGCTCGCTGACGCTGGCGGGCAGCTCCTGCTGGACGTCCCGCTGGTCGAGCGGCGGGCCCGGCTGGCGTACCTGCTCGCTGGCGCGCCGCCGCAGCTGACCCTCACCCCGCAGACCGACGACCTGGCCGAGGTGTCCGAGTGGTTGACCGGCTGGACCGCGGCGGGGATCGAGGGAGTCGTGATCAAGCGGCGAACCAGCCGGTACGAGCCCGGGCGGCGCGGCTGGGGCAAATTCCGGGTTCGGGCCACGACCGAGGCGATCATCGGTGGTGTCACCGGCAGCGTCCACGATCCGTCGACCGCGCTGCTCGGCCGGTTCGACCGGCGCGGGCGGCTGCGGTACACCGGCCGGACCGGCCCGCTCGCGACGGCGCAGCGGCGGGAACTGGCCGCGCTGCTGTCCCCGCTGACTGTGCCGAGCCCTGGCGCGGTCGTGCACCCGTGGCCGGCACCGCTGCCGGCCTCCTGGTCGGGGCAGTGGGACCAGCCGGAGCCGCTGCGGTACGTGCAGGTGCAGCCGACGGTGGTGGTCGACATCGGAGTGGACACCGCGTTCGAGCGAGGGCGGTGGCGCCACCAGGTGCGCTACAACCGGGCTCGCCCTGACCTGTCGCCGTACGCCGTGCCATTGCTGCTGGGTGAGGGCGAGAACCCGTTCACGATGCCGTAGGCGTGGCGCACGCGAGCGGTCGAGGATGACGCGCTCGACGAGGCACACCAAACCCAAACCACAATTGACCGCAACCCAAACTGCGGTTGACGCTCGTCGCGGCTCTGTGCTTAGCTCGCATAACCACTCCGCAACTGCGGTTACCAAAAGCTCCAACCGTGGTTGGTCGCGTGCGACGTGCGCCGGCTTGCCACGCGGTCCGCTCCACGACCGGGGCCTCCCACGCCTATAGACGGCGACGTGACGAAGCGCCACCACGCGACGGTCGTCGATGGAGGCGGGTTCGGCCATTGACGCATACGGCTCCAAGGCTGGAAGCCCAGGAGCTTCCACCTTGTCGGGAGGCATGGTTGACGATGAAGGTCCGTACGACACAGCGCATGTCCACTGCCGCGGTGAGCGGCAGCCGCGCGGCCCGGCTGGCGGGGCTGACGATCGGTCTGTGTCTCGTCGCAGGCGGAGGCGGCTGCGGCGGGAGCGAGCCCTCGGAGAGCCGGTCTTCGACCTCCTCGCCCTCACTGCCGGCGCCCGGGCAAAGTCCGAGTGGAGCCGCGGACGACGCGGCGTTGCTCGCCTACCGGCAGATGTGGGCGGCGTACGCCAAGGCCGGCGCGGCAGCCGACCCGGACGAGCCCGAGCTGGCGCGCCACGCCACTGGTCAAGCCCTGTCCACGTTGAAGAGCGGGCTGGCGAAGCTGCGCAAGGACGGCGAGGTCATCAAGGGCGAGTACAAGTCAGACCCGAAGGTCGTGGTGGCCTCGCCGTCAACGGCTCCCTCGACGGTCTCTGTTCAGGACTGCCTCAACACCACGCGGTTTCTCACCTACAAGGCGGCCACGGGCGCGTTGGCCGACGACATCCCAGGTGGCAACCGTGCCGTGCGAGCGACGGTCGTCCGCGACGGCGGCATCTGGAAGGTGTCCAGCTTCGGCGTGCAGGCGGTGGGCACATGCTGAGGCACGTCCTGCGGGGCGGACTCCCGGCGCTTCTCGCCGCCACCGCTGTCGTGGTGGTGGTGTCTCCTGCCCGGGCCGACGACGGGCTCGGCAACGTCGACTGCGGGCAGACCCCGAACACGGCCGAGTGTGACATCTCTGCGGGCCTGCCCGGTGGTTCCGGAGGCTCCAACGACGGCAGTCAAGGCGGCGGTGGCTCTGGTGACGGTTCCAGCGGCGGCGGTGCCGACGGCTGCTACTGGGCTCCGGTTGACGTCGGCAGGCCGCCGCCTGCGGGAAAGGGACCGGACGGCGGCTGGTACGCGTGGACGTGTGAGGGCGGCGGGCTCGGCTCGCAGGGCACGCCGGTGTGGCTGGACCAAGCCCCCGGGGTGGATCCGGCCGCGCTGGCGCAGACGGCGCGGTCGCGGCTGCGCCTGCCCTCGCCGGGGATCCGCACGAACCCCGACAAGGCGCCGTTCCTGCTGGTGCGGGTGCCGGTGTGGCTGTGGGTGGATCCGGTGACGTGGGGGGCCCGGTCGGCGACGGCGTCGGTGCCGGGGGTGGCGGTGACCGCGACGGCGACACCGACGAAGGTGCGGTGGTCCTTCGGTGACGGCACGGCTGACCTGACCTGCGTCGGCCCTGGTAAGCCGTGGACGCCCGGCGCGGATCCCCGGGTGGCGTCTGCGTGCGGGCACACCTACACCCGGTCGTCGGCTGCGGCACGCGATCAGGTGTTCGCGCTGCGGGCGACGGTGACGTGGTCGGTGACCTGGTCCGGGCCCGGTGGTGGGGGCACCCTCGCGCCGTTGACGACGACCTCGACGGTCGCGGTGCGGGTCGGGCAGTCGCAGGCCGTCGTGGAGGGGACCCGGTGAGTGCCTCGACGGACCGGCCGTCGGCCAGCCCGGCAGGCCAGGGCGTGCTGACGGGGGCGTCACGGCAGGTCGGGCGGCGCAGTGGCCGGCGGGTGGCCGGCGGTGTGTTGTTGGTGCTGGCGACGGTGGTGACGTTCTGGCAGGTCGACCTGCGCCGGCACGCCGAGGAGCGGTTCCTGGCGGTGGCGCGGCCGGTGCCCGCGGGCGCGGTGATCGGCGGCGCGGACGTGCGGGTGGTGCGGGTGGCGAACCCGTCGGGCCTGGCGCTGGTCGGTGCGGACCGCCGCGAGCAGGTCGTGGGGCGTACTGCGGCGGTGCCGCTGGCTGCGGGCAGCTTGGTGGTGTCGTCGCAGGTGGGTCCGCCGGCGTGGCCGCCGGTCGGGCAGGCGGTGATCGCGGTGCCGGTCAAGGCGGGTCGTGCCCCCGCCGGCCTTGCCGCCGGGGCGCGGGTGGTGGTGCTCGTGGCGCCCGCTGCCGGCGCCGACCAGGCGTCCGCGGCGCCGGCCGGGCGGACAGCAGCGGGGGCGCGGCGTGCGGTCGCCACGGTGGTGTCGGCGGCGGGCGCGGATCAGGCGGGCGGGCAGGTGGTGACGCTGCTGCTGGCCGCCGACCAGGCGGAGGGGGTGGCCTCGGCGGCGGGGGACGTGTCGCTGGTGCAGCTGGGGCCAGGCCAATAGGAGACGGGAGGTGCGGACGATGTTGGTGGTGGTCGCGTCGGTGTCCGGCGCTGCGGGAGTGTCGACGGCGGCGCTGGGGTTGGCCGCGTTGTGGCCGGGCCGGCCCGGGCTGCTGGTGGAAGCGGACCCGTGCGGTGGGGTGGTCGCCGCGCGGTTCGGTCTGGCGCAGGAGCCCGGCCTGGCGGCGCTCGCTGCGGCGGCCCGCCACGGCGAGCCGCCCGGTGGTGCGGCGCCGTTCGTGCAGCTGCTGCCATTGGGGTTGCACGCGCTCGTCGGGCCGGGTGCCGCCGAGACCGCCGCGGGGGCGGTGTCGGTGCTGGCCGCCCAGCCGGAGGCGGTGGCGGGGTTGGCGCCGGCCGTGGTCGTCGACGCCGGTCGTCTCTACCCGAACAGCCCGGCGCACGGTCTGCTGCGCCGCGCGGACGCGCTGCTCCTGGTCACCTCGGGAACGACCGAGTACATCGACCACCTCGACACCCGGCTGGCGGCGCTACGCGCGACCGTGCCGTCGGGATCGGTGGGCGTGGCCGTCGCCGGCAAGTGCTCCTACCAGCCGCAGGAGATCAGCGGACGCCTCGGAGTGCCGGTCTGGGCGCACCTGCCGACCGACCGGTGGGGCGCGGCCGTGCTGTGCGGGCGGATGACCGGGCCGGCGTGGACCCGTACCCGGCTGGCGCAGGCGCTGCGCGCCCTGGCCGCCACCGTCGCCGCCCAGGCGCAGCCCGCCCGCACGGTGCTGGAGGTCGTCCGGTGACCACCCCCGCACCCGGCGGCGGCACCGCCACCGTGGCGCCGGAGCTGGTCGCGCGGCTGCGTGCCAGGGTCAGCGACCGTCTCGCCGCGCACGGCGCGCGACTGCCCGACGCGCAACGGCACGCGGTGATCGCCGGCTACATCGCCGAGGAGCTGCTGGCCCACGCCCGCGAGGTGATCGGCGCCGGCCGCGATCCGCTCAGCCCGCAGGCCGAGGCCGCGCTGGCGCGGGCGCTGCGCGACAGCTTCACCGGCCTCGGTGGGCTGCAGCGGCTGATCGACGACCCGCAGGTGGAGGACATCTTCGCCAACGGCTGCGACAACGTGTGGGTCCGCACCACCGACGGGCACACGCGGCGGGTGCCGCCGGTCGCCGCGTCGGACGAGGACCTGATCGACCTGGTGCGGGTCGCGGCGGCGCGCAGCGGCCAGGAGGAACGGCGTTTCGACCGCGGCTGTCCCGGCCTGTCGCTGCGCCTGCCCGGCGGGCAGCGGCTGTTCGCGGTGATGGCCGTGTCGAAACGCGTCTCGGTGTCGATCCGCCGCAACGTGCTGCACCGGGTCACCCTCGACGACCTCGTACGCCGCGGGGAACTCACCGCCGGGCTACGGGAGTTGGTCACGGCGATGGTGCGGGCCCGCAAGAACCTGGTCATCTGCGGCGGCACCGGCGCCGGCAAGACAACTCTGCTGCGTGCCGCCGCCGGGGCGATCGGCCCGGCTGAGCGGATCGTCACGGTCGAGGACGCCTTCGAACTCGGCTTGGACGAGGACGTCGAGTCTCACCCGAACACCACGGCCCTGCAGCAGCGCGAACCGAACCTGGAAGGCGTCGGCGGTATCGACATGGCGACCATGGTCAAGTGGGGGCTGCGGATGCGCCCGGACCGGGTCATCGTCGGTGAGTCCCGCGGCGCTGAAGCCGTGCCCATGCTCCTGGCCATGTCGCAGGGCAACGACGGGTCGATGTGCACCCTGCACGCCTCCTCGTCAAAGCAGGCCCTGACCCGGCTGGCGATGTATGTGATGCAGGCGCCGGAGAAGCTGACCTTCGACGCGGCGAACGTGCTCATCGGCCAGGCGGTCGACTTCGTCCTGCACCTCGACGTCGCCACCGACGGCACCCGCGTCCTGTCGTCCGTCCGGCAGGTCCTGGAAACCGACGGCACCCAGGTGCCCTCCAACGAGATCTACCGCCCCGGCCGAGACCGGCGGGCGGTACCGGCCGCGCCGATACGCGCCGAGACCCTCGACGAGCTCACCGCCGCCGGCCTCAACCCCGATCTTCTCGCCCGGGACCGGTGGTGAGCATGGACCTGCTGCCGATCCTGCTCGGCCTCGGCTGCGCCACCGGCCTCGTCCTCGTCATCGACGGGTTACGTCGCCGCCCACCCGGCGCCCCGGCCTCCCGCCCACGGCGTGCCTGGACGTCCGCCGACCGCACCCGGCTGCTGACCGCCGCAGCCGGTGGGCTCGCGGCGGCGGCGCTGACCCGCTGGCCCGTCGCGGCCCTGCTGGCCGCCGCCGCCGTGTGGGCGCTGCCCCGCGTGCTCGGCCCCGACCGTGAGCACGCCCGCGCGATCGCCCGCATCGAAGCGGTCGCCACCTGGGCCGAGCTGCTGCGCGACACCCTGTCCTCGGCGGCCGGGCTGGAGCAGGCGATCACCGCCACCGCCCCGGTCACGCCGCAGCCGATCCGCCCCCAGGTTCAGGCGTTGGCCGCCGCGGTGCGGGGCGGGGCCCGGCTGCCCGACGCGCTGCGCGCCTTCGCCGCCGACCTCGCCGATCCCACCGCCGACCTCGTCGTGCGCGCCCTGACGCAGGCCGCCGGCTACCACGGCGGGCAGCTGTCACAGTGCTTGACCAGCCTCGCCGCCACCGCCCGGGAGCTGGCCGGGATCCGGATGCGGGTGGCCACGAAGCGGGCCGCGACCCGCACCGCGGCGCGGGTCATCACCGGCACCGCGGTGGCGATGGTCGCCGGGCTGATCCTGCTCAACCGCGGTTTCCTCGCCCCCTACCAGAGCGTCACCGGTCAACTCGTGCTGCTCGTCGTGGGTGGGGTGTTCGCTGGCGGGTTTTGGTGGCTTGCCCGCGCCTCCCGCGTGCCGCAGCCTCCGCGGGTGCTCGCCGGCGAGCCTGAGCGGGTGGCGTCATGAGCGCGGTGCTCGCGTGCGGGCTGCTGGCCGGGCTCGGCCTGGTGCTGGCCGCCTCCGGCCTGCTGCCCGCCCGGCCCAGCCTCACCCAAGCCCTCGACGCGCTGCGGCGCCCACCCCGGGCAGCCGACGTCCCGGCGCCGGCACGCACTCGGCTGCTGGCCGCGCCGCTGCGCGCCCTCGGCCTGCCTCGGCGGCGGATGCGCGCGGACCTGGCTGTCCTCGAACGCCCCGTCGCCCTGCATCTGGCCGACCAGACCCTCGCCGTTCTCACCGGCCTAGTGCTGCCCCCGGTCGCGATGGCGGTCCTCGCCACCGGCGGGGTCACCTTCGCCGCCGGCATGCCCCTGTGGGCATCCCTCGCCGGGGCGGCGGGAGGCTGGTGGCTGGCCGAGTCCACCGTGCACGCCGAGGCGCAACGACGCCGCGACGAGCTGCGCCACGCCCTGTCCGCGGTGCTCGACCTCGTCGTCATCTCCCTCGCCGGCGGCGCCGGCCTCGAGCAAGCCCTCGACGACGCCTGCGCCGACACCCACGGCTGGGCCGCGCAACGGCTACGCCGTGCGGTGGACACCGCCCGGCTGCTCCGCGTCTCACCGTGGCAGGCATTGGGACAGCTCGGCGAGGACACCGGCGTGGTCGAACTGCAGGAAATGGCCGCGACGATGAGCCTCGCCGGCACCGAAGGCGCCCGCATCCGTGACTCCCTGACCATCCGCGCCGCCACCCTGCGCGCCCACCAGGCCGCCGCCCTGGAGGCCAGGGCCAACTCCGCCACCGAACGCATGTCGATGCCGGTCATGTTGCTGGCCGCCGCCTACATGCTGTTCCTCCTCTACCCGGCTGTCACCGCCGTCGACACGTTCTGACTGAGCCCAAGGAGGCAGACCCGTGCGACCGAGCAAGCTGCTCGCCCTGCTGGCCCTCGCGCACCTCACCTTGACCGAGCGGATCCGCCGGCTGCGCGACGGCGGCGACCGGGGCAGCGAAACCACGGAGAAGGTCATGTGGATCGCGCTGCTGGTCACCCTCGTCCTGGCCGTCTACGCCATCTTCCGGTCCAAGATCCTCGAGAAGATCAACGGGATCGCCCTGTGACACCGCGCCGACGGCGACACGGCAGGCGACGCTGGCCCTCGGGTGACCGTGGATCAGTGACCACCGAAGTGGTCCTGTACGCGCCACTGCTGTTCCTGCTCGTGCTCGTCGGCGTGCAGCTGGCCCTGTGGGCGCTGGCGCAGCTCGGCGTCCAGCACACCGCCAACCACGCCCTCCAGGCCACCAGAGTCACCGAAGGTACCTCCGCCGCCGGACACGCCGACGCCACCGCCGTGCTCGACCAGGTCGCCGCCCGCATTGTCGAGCAGCCGCGCGTCGCGGTGGCCCGCACCGCCGACACCGCCACCGTCGCCGTGTCCGGCCGGGCCCCCGCCGTGCTGCCGTGGCTGCGCCTGCCGGTCAGCAGCCGCGTCAGCGCCCCCGTCGAGCGGTTCCGACCCGACATCGGCTAGATCCCGATCACTGCGCGTCTGGAAGGAGCGTTGTGGTGAGCACCCGAAGCACCGTGAGGCGAGACGCCGCGCGACGGCCCCGTGATCGAGGGTCGGTCAGCGTCGAGATGGCCCTCGGCTACGTGCCCCTGATGGTCCTGGCCACCCTCGCCATCGTGGCGTGCCTACGCCTCGCCTCGACCGCGATCGACGTGCGCTCCGCCGCCGCAGCGGCGGCCCGGCAGGCATCGCTGGCGAGCACGCCCACCGAGGCCCGGCAGGCGGGAGGTGACGCTGCCTCCGTCAGCCTCGCCGGCCGCGCCGTCACCTGCCAGCCATCCACCGCCACCATCGACCCCGGCGCCTTCGCCCCGGGCGGGCAGGTCAGCGCGACCGTGACCTGCAGCGTCCGACTCGACGACCTCTACGGCCTCGGCCTGCCCGGCGCGGTGACGATCCGCGCCACCTCCCGACAGCCCCTCGACGCGTACCGAAGCCAGCCATGACCGGACGCCTAGCAGCCTGGACACGCCGGCTGCGCTCCGACGACCGCGGGCAGATCACAGCGTGGACCGTCGTGGGCACCCTCATCGTGCTCATCCTCGCCGGCCTCGTCTTCGACCAGGGCATGGCCATGGCCACCAAGGTGTCCGCCTACGACACCGCTCAGGCCGCCGCCCGCGCCGGAGCCCGCGAGATCGACCTCGCCCTCTACCGCGCCGCCGGCACCCTGCGACTCGACCCCGCCGCCGCGGCCACCGCCGCACGCGTCTTCCTCGACCAGGCCGGCCAGCCCGGCAGCGTGTCCGCCACCACCGAGCAGGTCACCGTCACGGTCACCACCGGCCACCGCACCCAACTGCTGCACCTGGTCGGCATCACCGACATCCCGGTGTCCGCCACCGCCACCGCCACGCCCGCCACCGGCGTCACCACCGCCACCTGACCAGCGATCGTTCCTACGCCCGGGGAGGTTTGCCACCGTGATCGCGACGCTGTCCACCGCCGCCCGCCGCGCCGTCGGCGTCACGGCCCTGGCGCTGCTGCTCGCCGGCGTGCCCTACGCGCTGCTGCGCTACCTCGATGCGCCGCTGCCCGACCGGCTGCCGACATGGCACACCCTCGCCACCACACTGGCCAGCCCGCTGACCGACGACATGATCGGCGCGATCCTCACCGCCTTGCTCTGGGCCGCCTGGGCATCGTTCGCCTGGTCAGTGCTCGCTGAACTCGCCACCGCCCTCACCGGCCTGCGGCTGCCCCAACCCCGCGCCCTCACCCCCGCGCGCGGCCTCGCCGCCCTCCTCGTCGCCATGATCACCGGCGGGGTCCTGGCCACCGCCGCGCAAGCCGCCACACCACCCCTTGCCGGCCCCGCGCACGCGCACCCTGGCGCCCCCGGCGTCGCCGCGGTCACGACCGCCGTCGCGCACCATGCGCCTGCGGCGCTCGTCGCCAGCACCGGGGCGGAGCTGGCATCCGCGACGTCGGGCGGCGCTCATTCCGAAGGGGAGGTGACGCTTGTCGCCGACGGACGCGAGTACACCCACACCGTCAAGCGGGGCGACACCCTGTCCGAGATCGCCGAGCGGTGGCTCGGCGACCCGAACCGCTGGCCGGAGATCTTCGCCCTCAACCGCGGCGCCCACTTCGCTGACGTCGGCGGCACCCTGCGCAACCCGAACGTCATCTACCCCGGATGGACACTCGACCTCCCCGCCGACGCCACCCCACCCGCAGGGCAGCAACCCCGGTCCACAGCCCCCGAGCCTTCCGCTCCCCCGCTGGAGACGCCGGTGCCAGCGCCCACGCCCGATGCCCCACCGGCCAGCGGCGCGTCGGCGAGCATCGCCCCGCAGGCCCCCGCTCCGAGCGCGACCACCGCCAGCCCGACACCCACCAGCACCGCCCCGGACCCCGGTGATGTCAGGGCCGCCAGCCCCTCCCCCGGCGACAGCAGCCGCCCGCAGCGGCCCGGCCACGGCGTGTCCCTACCGACCGGCAGCTGGGTCGATGGTGGGCTGGCGTTGGCGATCGCCGCCGCAGTGGCGCTGGTGTGGGCACACCGGCAGCGCCGCTACCGCCCGCGCAAGCCATCAGGTCAACGACATGTCACAGACCCTGACCTGGCGCCCATGCCCCGCGTGGTCCGGCAGATCCGACGTGGCCTGCGCGACGCCGGCACCGCGACCGACGCGCCGCGACACGGCACCGGGCGCCCAGACGACGAGCAGGACAGCGGCGGCGACCAGTCGCCTGGGCCCGACGACAACGGGCCCGACCAGGCCGACACCTCCAGCCCCGCGCACGCCAACGGTGATCATGGCCGCGCCAGGGAAGCCGGCGAGCCGGTGGCACCGGCTCTCACCCACTCACTGTCAGCGGCGTGGCCCCCGGCGGGTTTGGGCCTGGTCGGCCCCGGCAGCGACGCCGCCGCCCGTGGATTCCTCACCGCCGCCCTCGCCGCCGGCGGCGCGGACCACCCCGACGCCCGTACCCGAGTGGTCATCCCCGCGGCCACCGCGGCGACCCTCCTGGGCGCCGCCGCCGTCAACCTGCCCCGCAGCCCGAGGCTGACCGTCACCGCCGACCTCAACGACGCCCTGGACGTTCTTGAGCAACAGACCATGCACCGCACCCGGCTGGTCTACCAGCACGAGGTCGACACCGTCGCCGAACTACGCGCCGCCGACCCCTACGAGGAGCCCCTCACACCGATCATGCTGCTGGCCGACGCCACGGAACGTCACGAACGCACCCGTGTCGCCGCCCTGCTCGCCCAAGGCCAACGCCTGGACATCCACGGCGTGCTGCTCGGCGCATGGCCCGACGGTGACACCGCCAACGTCGCCGCCGACGGCACCGTCACCCGCGCCGACGGCGACGCACGCCACGGCCCCCATCCCGCCGACATCGGCCGCCTGGCCGTACTCGACCCCGCCGAGACCATCGACCTGCTCGCGACCCTCGCGGAAGCCCACACCGGCCACCTACCGGCACCCGCCCCCACCGAAACCCCACCCCACCCGAAGTCCCCGACGCCCGCCGCCGACACCGCCGCGCCCCTGCCTGCTCCTCAGCCATCCACCACGCCGTCCACAGCCGGCGGCAGCACCGACCACACCACGCCCCACGATCCCGCCGCGGACGCGGCCATCGACGCCGGCAGCCCACCCACCGCCGGTGCCCCGACCGCCGACCGCCCACCCGCACCCGAGGCGGGCGCAACCCCAGCCGACCGCGAAAGCCTCACGTCCCCCGACGACCGGCCTGCATCCGGAACCCGCGAGGGCCCGGCCAAGACGGCGACCGCTGACACCGGCCAACCGCCGGAAGCACCGCGCCGCGACCGGGTCGAGGTGACCGTGCTCGGACCGCCGGCCATCGTCGGCGCCACCCACCAACGCACGCTACGCGCCAAATCTCTGGAACTGCTGGTGTACCTGGCCGTGTGCGACGGCGACGCCGCCGCCGAGGCCATCCTCGACGACCTGCTACCGGATGCTCCCGCCAGCAAAGCCACACACCGGCTGCACACCTACGTCTCCGACCTGCGCGCCGTGCTGCGCCACCACGCCGGCCCCGGCACCTACCTGACCCGCCCCCACCACCGCTACCAGCTCAACCCCGACCGCTTCGACATCGACCTGTGGCGCCTACGCGCCGCGATCCGCAACACCGGCACGCGATCCGAACGCGTACAGGCCCTGCGCCGCGCCGTCGACAGCTACCGGCCCCTCGCCGAGGGCTGCGACTACGAATGGCTCGAACCCCACCGGCACGCCGTGCAACGCGACGCCCTCGACGCCGTCACCACCCTCGTCGAGGAACTCACCGATCAGCCCGACCAGCAGGCCGCCGTCTGTGACGCTGCCCTGCCGCATCACCCGTATAGCGAAGAGCTCTACCAGCAGGCGATGCGAGCCCACGCCCACCTCGGCAACCTTGACGCCATCCGCGCACTGCGCCGCACCCTGACCCGGCGCCTCGCCGACATCGACGCCGAACCCAACGACGACACGCTCGCCCTCGCCGACCGGCTCATCGCCGAGGTACGCGCCCGACGTGGCTCACGCCCCCCACATGCCGGGCCGTCAGCGTGACCATGGCAGCACACCCCGCCGCCACTTCCGGAAGCCCCGCTGGCGCACCCATCACTGGCAACAGAACGGGCGACAAGCAGTTGCGCAGGCTGCGGTGGGCGGTAAGGGCCACCCTCGTTTTCGGCGTCGCCGCCTCGGTGGCCGCGAACGTCCTGCACGCACGCCCGAACCCGATCAGCCAGATCATCGCCGCGTGGCCACCCCTGGCACTGCTGCTCACCGTCGAGCTGATCTCCCGCGTCCCCCACCACCGCTGGTACCTCGGCGCGATCCGCGTCACCGCCGCCGCCGTGATCGCCGTCATCGCCGCGTGGGTGTCCTACTGGCACCTCGTCGGTGTCGCCGCCCGCTACGGCGAGACCAGCTACGGGGCCGCCTACCTTCTCCCCATCTCCGTCGACGGACTCGTCATCGTCGCCAGCGTCAGCCTCGTCGAGATCAGCGCCCGGATCCGCGTCACGTCCACGCAAGCAGTCCCTACAGCGGCCACCGAACGACCCACGGCACCAGCAGCCGTAGCCCTCGATCCTCTAACGCCAGCCTTCGAGCATGTCCCACAGTCGTCTGCACCCGCAGACGAGGCTGCCGTCGCCCAACGTCCGCCCACGGACGCCGAGCGCACCGCCGCGCTGGCGACGCCCGCCTGCACCTCGTTGACGGTGCCGCATGCCGCCGCCCCGCCCATGCCGCCAGGCCCCGGAGCCGATGACCGCGCAGCGACGCCCCGGCTCGATACCGAGCAGCGGACGACTGCCCCTGTCACGGCACCCGCCGCCGACAACACTTCACGCGACCACGACAGTGCCCCCTCTGCTGTCGCGCTCACCGAGGATGCGGGCCCTGATTCCGAGGCAGCAACTCTGCCGCCCACCGACACCGAGCCGCAGTCGGCCCACGTCGCAGACACCGGTGTGGCCTCCACTGCCCCAGATCCCGCTGCCCCGTCATCGCCAGCTGGGAGCGTCAGCGGCCACGACCGGAGGGAACTATCGGGCGGTGCGGTCGCGCTGGCTGACACAGCCGCCGCCGTGGCCTACTGGCGGCATCGCGATCCCGCGCTGCGGCCAGCGGACATCGCCGCGCGGATCGGCAGGTCAGAGCGCACCGTGCGCCGCCACTGGCAACCGCGAGGAGCCACCCGTACAGCACGCGTCAACGGTCACCCAGCCAGCAAGCTGCGGCGCTGACGCCCGTCGCCACCCCGGCGATTGATCGCCGACCACATCCACAGAGGCCGGCAGCTTGCCCTCAATGTCAAAAGGCCCCGTCTCTTGCTCTTTGCTGAGGCGGAGTCAGCCGGGCGCCAGCCGGCAGAAGCGGCCAAATTCTCCCAGTAGGGCTAATTCGGGGCACCGGCAGGGTTCCCCCGCAGTCGTTGACAGGGCGGTGGCCTATGGCTGTTCGGGTGTGTTGCTCAGCAGGTTTTGGCGCAGCAGCGACTGGTATTCCACCTCGGCTTGGTCTTGTGGGAGCGGCGTGATCGGCTCGGTGCGGGGTGGGGACGCGAGCGCGGCCAGGCGCAGGCCGTAGCCACAGCGTGAGCTCGACTTGATCACGACCGGTCCCTGCGGTGGAGCAGGCCAGGCAACAAGGTGGAACCGCTCGCCCGACTCGCTGACCGCTTGGTCGAAGTGGTGGTCGCGGCCACTCGCGTAGATCCGAATCCGGTAGTGGCCGGGGCCGTGGGGGCTCAGCGAGGGCCCTTGTGCCGCATCCGATGGCCTCCGCTCCAGTGGTGCGACCGTCAGTGCTCCGTGTGGTACGTGCAGGCTGAATTCCGCGATGTCCTCCCACGTGGCCAGGTCGGCCCACTGTTGGGGGGTGTCCAGCGGCGGGGAAGCATCGGCTGCGTAGGTGGTCACTGTGATGTATCCGCGGTCGACGCCCGCGTACACCAGGGCCGCCGACCTCATGACCCCTGCCAGGCCGGTGGCGTAGTCCATCGTCTCGAACGGGGTGTCTACGTCCCGGTCAGTCAGGAAGAAGCCGTGATCCTGGACGTAGACGCGCGCCGGTTGCGTCATGTGCACTATTTTGCCTCACTCGTCACGACGTCGCGGGGCGCCAGGTTGCCCTGACGCCCCGCGATGAGCTGGTCTCGTAGTCCTTGTTGGCCTTTAGCTGCCGATCCCGACGCGGAACGGGTCGCTGTGGAGGACGCGGTAGTCGTAGTAGAAGGCGGCCATGACGCCGCCCTGGGCGTTGTTCTCAGTGGCGGTGATCATGCAGGCGCTCGCCCCGGACGAGCCGGTGACACCGGTAGGAGCGTTGATGTTGCAGCCGGAGAACGTGCGCCGTGTGCCTCCGAACGCCAAGCCCTGGAAGGTCGACGCCAGTGGGTACTCGTCGCAGCTCTTACCCGCGATGCTCGGCGCGTCTCCGCAGGCTCTGCTGCGATTCAAATCGATCGACGCCTGGTCGACATTGCGGTTAAGCGGGTTGGTGATCGTGGCGCCTGGCAACCCGGAGCCCTGGGCCCGGGAGACGTGCGAGGCCAGGTCGGGGTAGCGGCTCTGGCTGTAGAGCACCTGCGCGGGATACCACGGCACGACGCATCCCACGCGGGCCGGCCGGGATCCGTTGGCGCCGACAGCGTTGTCGCACATGATCTCCGCCATCGCCGACGAGGCGGTCGCCTGCGGGTAGTTGGGGACCTGGAAGCGTAGGTTCCACGTCGTCGTGCACTCGCCGACCGCGCCGACCGCCGTCGCGGTCGTCGCGGCGCTGGCCTCCCCGCTGCGGCTGGTGTTATTGATCGGCGACAGGGACTGCACCGGGAATGCCGACGCGCCGTTGACTACGCAGTCACCCGCGACGGACAGGGTGCCGGTGGCGGTGGAGTTGACGGCATCACCCCACCCGGACCAGGGTGACAGCCCGATCTGGTGGATCCAGTTGGGCAGGTCCACAGCGCCGTAGGTGTAGTCGTAGACGTCCATGTTCAGCTCGCCGGTGACCCGGGTGCTCCCGTTGACCGTCTGTGTGGTGGTCAGGAGCAGACCGGTGATCCGGCAGGCTGCGGTGCGCGTGCCGGCGACAGCGGAGCCATCGCTGCTGGCGCACCACGACGGGAACGGCACTATGGCCTGGGGTGCCAGTGCCTGCCGGCTGCTGGGCTTGGCCGGCGCGATGCAGACTGACCGGCTGTCCGAGACCGGAGCGCACGTCTTCTGCGGCGCTGCCGCCGACGACTGCGTGGCCTTGGCGCCGGGCCGGACGAGGGGCATGCTGCTGGGCTTCGCCAGCACGTCCGCAGGGTCGACGGGACCGGACATGCCGTACTCGTGGATGTCCCTGACCGCCGGGGCCGCCGACCGGCCGCTGCTTGCCGCGTCCGCCACGCCGGGACCCGTCAGGACTGTGCCGACGACAAGCACGGCGGACAGGACTAACCTACGGGTTGTCCTCATGGATGAACCTCCCAGGAATCAGTGAGGACGGAGAGCGGTGACGGTGTGACCGCACCGTCACCGCTCGTGCTTTCCGCACCGTAAGGGGTTGATCACCGCATATCAAGGGCCACTCCCAACGAATGCCCTGCAATTAGGACACCTCGCACCGCGCTCCGTAAAATCTCCGCACGCCCAAAACGGGCGGAAGTACCATGGAAACGACGCATCAACGTGGACAGACGGTAACTTCAAATTTTTCGGCGGATGCGACTCGACGGAGTGGTGTGAAGTCGAGGCCAGGTCGGATCATCGGGCGAGGACGGACACGGTTTCGCCGAGCAGCAGCGGCGCCCCGTCGGGGCCCTTGATGTAGGAGTGGATCCAGATGCGGTACGGCTGGCCGTCGGCGTTGGTGAGGCGTCGCCAGTGACCGCGTACGAGGAACCGCACCCGGTAGTGCCACTTCGTCTCGCCGGTGGGTTCGGTGATGGGTTTGGTGCGGCGGAGCATGACGACGCGGGTGTCGTGGCGCAGGCTGGCGCGTAGCGCGCGTCGGCGGGCGGGCCTGTCGAGGGGAAGGTTGGCGATGGTGGCGATGGGTTGTTCCTGGATGCGCCAGAACGCGTAGAGCACCGCGGCGACGGCGTGCATCCGCAGCGTGGACTCGTCGATGCAGAAGCGGCCGTCCGGGGCAGTTTCCCAGTCGCGGTCGACTTCCTCGGGTATCTCGCCGGGGGCGGTGATCGGGACGCCGATGGGGATCTCGGCGAACGAGTGGAGCACGTAGGGGCCAAGCTGGGCGGCGAGTTCGGGGGCTTCGGTGAGTTGGCGTCGGCGTCGGGCGGCGGCGGGGTCGAGGGGGTCGTCGCGGTCGGCCCAGCCGGTGATCCACCAGCCGGTGCGCCCGTTGGTGGTGTTGTGGAACTTGGCCCAGGCGATCGCGCCGATCGAGGTCACGTGGCCTTGGATGCCGCGTTCGTAGATGGGTTCGGGGAGGAACAGCACGCCGGCGTCGCTGGGGGCGGTGTCGTTGCCGATGATGTCGCCGGTGAGGTCGAGGGCCTGGGCGGCGGCGGCGATGATCGCGGTCATGGCGGGAGCGAGGACGTAGGGTTCACCGTCCTGCCACGGCTGGTGCGCGACGCGGCCGAGTGCGTCGATGACGGCCGTTTTGTGGTCGGGGCCGTCGGTGGTCGCGTCCAGGGTGGGTTCGAGGAACGCCTTCAGGTACTGCTGGGCGAAACGGCTACGGGTGTAGTCGATCATGCGGGCGCGCAGGTCGACCGTCGCGCGGGCGTAGCCCGCGAGGGTCGACTCGGTACGAAAACTCACGGCACCTCCATCACTGTCGTGGATCGTTGTCGCCGTGGCTTCAGGCGGCGCGGGGTTGGGTGCGGGCAGGCCGGAACCAGCCGGCGACCCGGTCGACGGGCGTGGTCACCCGGGCGCGTCCTCGCGGCCGCGGCTGGGGGCGGGTAGCTGCCTGGTGGGCGCGGTGGGCGTCGCGTGCCGGCGGGCAGGGGTATGCCTGGCCGGCGCAGCGCAGGTTGCCGCACCGGTCAGGCCGGTGCGGCTGGGGCTGGTGAGCGGCGGCCACGTCGCTGGCGAGCAGCCACAACAGGACGTCGGTGACCGTGCGCGGTATCGCACGGCGATGCTGCGAACCCATGAGGTGATGCCCTTTCCGGTGGGGGTTCGGCTGTCATGGGCCCGCCACCCCTGCGGCCAGCGGCATGGGCTGACGCGATCGGGTACGCCGCAGTGGATGGCGGGCCGGGGTGCAAGTGACGCTCGACTTCTCGCATTGATCAAGTCGTCGCCGAGCGGTAGGGGGCGAGCGCCGGCAATGCCCTAGACGGCGCGGCGTCGAATGCTGCGAGTAAGGCGCAGCAGCGTGCGCGGGGTCCTTCGCGGATGGGGTAGGCCGTTGGCGCGTGGGGGCGTCATCGCAGGTCGGCGGGCGGGTCGGTGGTGGTGTCGATGTCGCCGGGGGTGGCGTCGTCTCGGTGGGTGTTGTCCCAGTCGAGGTAGGTGTCGTGGCTGGTGCCGGTGAGGGCGGCGTCGATGGCGTCCTCGGCGGCCTCGACGGCGTCGTCGCGGCTGGTGGCGGTGACCTCGATGGTCAGGGGCAGGGTGAGGCGGACCTGCCAGCGGCGCGGTAGTCCGGGCAGGTCGAGGGTGTGCAGGATCTGGTCGACGGCATCCGGGGCGATGACGTCGTCGGCGGCGGCGGCGCGCAGCGTCTGCCACACCCGCCGGCGCAGGGTCGCGGACTGCTCGTCGATGGTTGCGGGTGGCGCGGTCGCGGTCGGGGCGGGCTGCTGGGCGCGGAGGTGGTCGTGGATGCGGGCGGCGGTGTGGGTGAGCCATCCCAGTGGGGCGGCCTGGCCGGGATGGAAGGCGTCCCACACGTCGCGCAGGACGGACTCCAGGCTCGCCGGCTGCGGCTGGTGATCTTCAGGAGTGTGCATGGGGTCTCCGAGTTGGTGAACAGCCGACGGCCCCGCCTCCCGTGATCGTGATCGGGGCGGGGCTGTCGGGCAGGGGTGGTCAGTCGGTGCGGCGGGTGCGGGTCACGCGCACCTGGTAGGTGTCGGCGGTGACGGTCAGGAGCAGCCACCGGTAGCCGGCGGCGTGGGCGGTGCGGAGCGTGTCGATCAGCGGTGTGGGCTGCTCGGTGAGGTGCAGGTGTTCGGCGAAGTCGTCCCCGCCGAGGTCCCGATCGCGGCGGTAGCCGTCGGTGTCGGGGTTCCAGCCGTGGGCGTAGACGACGAGGGAGGACTCGGGCCGGTTCGGGTCGGGTAGGCGGGGCAGGCCGCTGGACATCAGGTAGACGCCCTGGTCGTGAACCCACACGAGCGCGCCTGGGCAGGCCGGGCCCTCCTCGCGTTCGGTGTAGGTCGGGGCTTGTTCGTCGGCGGCGACGGCGTGTTCGGCCAGCCGCAGCGTGTCGGTGAGGTCGAAGTACAGGTGCAGCGTCATCGGATTTCCCTTCTCGCTGCTCGGGTGGATGGAATGGCCCGGCCGGACGGTGTCCGGCCGGAGGTTGCGGTGCCGCCGAGGCCGAGGTGGGCGACGATCGCGGCGCCCTGCTGGATGGCGGTGACGACGGTGGGCAGGTGCCGTCGCTGCCAGGCGTGGAGGGCCGCGGGGAGGTCGGCGCCGTGGCGGTGGTGTTGGGTGAGGGCGGTGGTCAGGCCGGCGGCTTGTTCGATGCCGTTGTTGGCGCCGCGGGCGGTGTGGGGGCGTACGGGGGCGAGGGCGTCGCCGAGCAGCACCGCCCAGCCGCGCCCGACGGGCCAGGCCATGCGGGTGGGTGGGTCGATGTCCATTACCGGCGCGGCCATGCGGATGGTGGTGGCGTGCACGGTCGCGGCGTGCGGGGCCGGCAGCAGCCGGGCGGCCTGCTCGTCGACGTGGGCGTGGGCCGCAGGCCCGACGTGGTGAGGCAAGGCGAACGTTCGCCGCTGCGGTGGCGCCCCGAAGTGGTGGGCGTAGTCGGTGGGACTGCAGGTGAGATAGAACGTCCAGTCCAGGCCGCCGGGGATCGGCGCGACGTTGTACTGGCAGCCCGACGGTTCCAGGCGCAGGAAGTCGCGCAGTGGCGTGTCGGGCGTAGTGGTCTGGCCCCGGTGGGCGGTGTAGCCGGCGTACCGCAGCGTTCGGTGGGGGTCGAGGAGGCGGCGGCCGGTGGAGGCGCGGCCGTCGGCGAACACCACCACGTCGGCGATTTCGCGGGAGCCGTCGCCGAACGTGAGGACGGGTTGTCCGTTGCGGACGTCGAGCGCGGCGACGCGGCGACCGGTGTGCAGCACCCCGGCTGGCAGGCGGGTGGTCAGCGCGGTATGCAGCAGCGTCCAGGTGGTGTTGCGGCCCGGGTAGAGCTGTCTGGTGGTGTGGATGGGCTGGCGGGCGCGGACGGTGACCTGCCAGACGGTTTCCGACTCGTACGCGACGAACTCGCTCTGATCGATGCCGAGGCGGTCGAGGATGTCCAGGGCGGGGTGTTCCAGGCCGATCAGCCCGCCACCGCGCGGCATGGCATCGGGGGCGGCTTCGTAGATGGCGACATGGTCGAAGCCGGCGTGCAGCAACAGCAGTGCGGTGGTGCAGCCGGTGAGGGATCCGCCGACCACGGCGATGCGCGGTTGCGGCCTGCGCGGCAGCAGACCGGTCGGGGTGGCGCTGGTGCGCGTCGGCGCGTTGGTCGGGCGGGTGAGCGGTGGCAGTGTCATCGGGTTCCTCTCGGTCAGGGGAACCCGGGCACGGCCGTGCGGCCGTGCCCGGGGGTGCGCGTGGGTGCGCGGGTGGCCGGGCAACGGCCTGGTTCGTGCGGGTGGTGCGAGGCGGCGGCGCCAGCGGATGCGGCTAGCCGCTAAGTGGGTGTTGAGTCACCGACTCCCGGGGCGCTGTGGGCGGTGCCCAGGGCCGGCGGGGTGCGGTGTCAGGCCTTGGACAGGGCGTCGATGGCCGCTTGGCCGATGAGGTTGATGCAGGTCGTGGGGTCGTCGACGGTGATCGTGGTGGTGTGGTCGTAGACCCGGGGCGGCCAGCTCTTGTTGTCGGGTGCGAGCCACAGCACGGCGCATCCGGTGCGGTGTAGGCGGGTGATGGTGGCCTGGGCTTTGGTCGGGTTGACGTAGTGGCCGTCGGAGACGACGACGAGTAGCCGTGCCGTGCCGGGGGTGGACAGGTGCAGGATGCGGTCGGCCTCGGTGCAGGCTTCGACGAACCGTTCGGTGCCGGCGTCGGCTCGCATGTCGCGGACCTTGGCCGGCCGGCGCCCGGGTGGGATGAGCACGGTGATCCGGTCGCCGAAGGCGAGGGTGGCGCTGGTGGCGCCGGCGCGGGTGCTGGCCTGGGCGACGATCCACGCCGCGGAGGACATGGGCTCGGCGAAGTCGCGCATGGAACCGGACGCGTCGATCAGGATGGCGACGGTCAGTTCCGGGTCGGGGACGGGACGCCGTACGACGCGTTGCCAGGGTTCGGCGGTGGGGCTGGCGCCGACGGCCCGTTGGGCGGCGAGGGTGACCGCGGCCCGGGTGCGCAGGCGCCCTGGTGGTGTGGTGCTGGGTTGCAGGGTGCGGGCGGGTTCGCGGTGGCGGGCGCGGCGCAGCAGTGCGGTGAGCCGGTTGGCGGCCTTGCGTTCGGCGTCGCGGGGCTCCCGCTCCTGCCAGGTGATCGGCGTGTCGGTGTCGACGTGGATGCCGGGCCCGCCCGGTCGGGGCCTGGGGCTGCCGGGTTCCGGGGTGTCGGAGGGGTTGGTCAGGATGGCGTCGAGAGCGGCGGCGATCGCCGCCGCGATCGTGCTGGTCGCGGCGTCGTCGGCGGGCAGTTCAGGGGTGAGGGTGGGATTGATGCCCAGCAGCCGGCACCACCGTTCGCCGAGGCTGATCATGCGTTCGGTGTCGGTGTCGTCCACGGTGAGGGCTTCCTGCCAGATCCTGCGTAGGCCCTTGAGTAGCTTGCGCCCGAGGATTTTGGTGATGGCGCGGCGCGGCTCGCGGACATCTCTGCTGTAGAGGATCTTCGCGTCGACTCGGGCGAGGAGGAGTCCGGCGGCGTAGGCGGCGGACCATGTGGTGTCGGTGGGGGTGTCGGCGGGGTCGATGATGGCGGTGACGGCGCGGCGCAGCCATCGCCGGTCGCGGGGCCGGGTGGTGCGGTAGCGGCCTTCGATCCGTGCCTCCTCGAGCAGGAGCGCGGCCTCTCGGACGACGGGCGCGACGGCCGGTGGCGGGTCCCACTTCGAGTGGATGACGTGGGCGCACTCGTGTAGGAGGACGCCGTAGGCGACGGGGACTTTCGCCTTGTGTCCGGGGCGGCGGGGGTCGGCGATCGTCGGGGCGGGGATGAGGTCGGCGTCGACGTGGATCTGCGCGGTGGCCGGGAGGCTGTATCCGGGTGGGCCGCCTGCGGCGGGCGCGACGGTGACGGCGGCGTCCGGCCGGCCGGTGATCAGCGCGGCCTGCGTGGTCCAGGCCGCTGACCACGAGGCCCAGGCCGGGGTGGCCCGGGTTGGCAGGGCGGGGCTGGTACTGGAGGTGGCGACGTGCGTGGAGACACTGGTCATGAGGGGGTTTGCCTTACTTCTGCTTGCCGAGGGTCAGGGGCGTGACGGTGGCCCCGCCGTAGGCCCGTTGGAGGGCCTCGACGACCGCGGGGCGGTCGGGTTCGGGGGCGATGGCGGCGAGGTTGGCCACGGCCGCGGCGAGTCCGAGGCTGGCCGTGATGCGCTTGAACGCCAGGAGCTCGCGCAGCTGCGGCGCCCAGTCGATCTCGTGTTTGCGCAGGCGCTGGTTGAGGGCGACCGCCGCGTTGACGGCTCCCGGCGGAACACCCAGGGAGCGGGCGAGGTCGAAGTCGGTGGTGACCTCGATGTGCACGGAGAATCGGCTGGCCAAGGCTTCGGTGAGGACAGCCCCGTGCACGCCCGGGTTGTGGCCGGCGCAGACGAAGAACCCGTCGGCGGCGGTGACGGTCTCGTTGTGGTGGGCGGTGATGGTGATCGTGGCCCGGCCGTCCATCGCCGGGTAGAGCACCGCGAGGACCCGGGGTGGGATCAGGGTGGCGTCGTCGATGAACAGGGCACGGCCCTCGCGCATGGCGGTGACCAGCGGGCCGTGGGAGAACTCGAAGCCACCGTCGGGCAGGGGCACGTAGTTGCCGACGAGGTCTTCGACGGTGGTGTCGCCGTGCCCGGCGACGGTGACCGCGTCGGGGTAGGAGGCCTCGATGAGGCTGGTCTTACCGGTGCCGGGAGGCCCGTAGAGCAGGACCGGGATCTTGTCCCGGCGCAGCCGCCGCAGCACCTCGACGTCGGTGCCGTCGCCCAACTGGCGGGGCAGGTACCAGTCCCCGTTCGGGCGCAGCACGGCACCGGGACGCGGCGGAACCGGGCCGGTGGAGGTCGGCTCCGGTTCCGGTGCCGGTGTAGTGGTCGTGGTGGTCGGCGCGGGAACGTGGCCGTAGCCGGCGGTCGCCTTGAACCCGGCCAGCCCGACAGCAGTGATGGTGTACCGGCGCGGCGGGCCGGCGGACATGGTCGCCCAGCCTCGGTCGACGAGGCGTCCCAGGACGGAACCGATGGCGCCCGACGACCGGCCGGGCAGTTCCTTGTTGATGTCGGTGATGGAGAAGGCGCGGCTCGGCTCGTCCGCGAGCACGGCGAGGACCGGCCCGAACATGGGACGGGGCTTGGCCTTCGGCTTACCGGTCGAGGTCACCGGGCACCTCCGGCGACGCCTGCGACCAGCGCACGGCCGGTCACCGCGAGGCCGCGGGCGATCAGGTCAGGGCAACGCGGGCCTGTGGGCGCGGTCAGCGCCCGGCCGGATTGGGGGTGTTTCTGGTGTGGCATGGGTGCTCCTTGGCGGATGAAAAGCCGCCGCGCGCCCCTTCCCGGGGTGCGCGGCGGCGTGTGGATATGCCGTGGCGGGCGGGAAGAGCGCGCGTAGCCGTGCTCGGCTACGCGGAGCGGTGTCTCAGGTTGGGCGCCTACTGTTCGGCGCCGGTCGGATCGGGATTCGGCGTCAGGCTGAGGAGCGCGCCGATCGGGGTGTCACAGGGTGCGGGTCAGCCGCACCAGCCGGGTCAGACCGGTCGCGATGCGGGTGTCGCGCACCCGGGGTGGTGGCACCGGCCAGGTGTTGACGGCTGGTGCCTGCGCGCCGCGCGCCCGCATGACCTGGTACATCCGCAGGTCGATGTCGACGGCGGCGACCACGCGGACCTCGACGCGGTCGGACGCGGGGGCTTGCGCGAGGTCGCCGTGGCGGTAGCCGGGGCCCACCGGGCCGGCCCAGGCTTCGAAGACCACGGCGAAGCCGACGCAGCGTCGCCCGTCCTGGCGCAGCCACGCGCGCAGCCAGCTCCGCATCGGGAGGCTGTCGGCGTGTTCGGCCAGGCGGTGCAGGATCACCGCGGGCGGTGCCTCCTGGTCGCCGCCGGCGAGGTCCGGGTCGTGCCAGACACTCGGGTCGAACAGGTCGCCGTCGACGTAGACGCGGTGGGGGTGCGCCGACATCGGGCGGTCGAACAGGCCGATCAGCTGTGGCGGCAGATCCCACCCGCGCCGCTCGTGCTGGGCTTCGACGACAGCGAGTGTGCTGGTGAACTGGTCTTGCGTATCTGGATGAAGCATGGGGCCTCCTTGATGAGTAGAGAGGGATGACGCCGACGCGCGGCGTTGCGGTACGCGTGGTCGCGGCCGGCTTGATCTCGTCAGCAGGCACCCCGTGTGTGCGGGGCGCAGCGCCGGATTGCCTCGATGGCAGCCGGTGAAATCGGTGAGGTGTTTCAGCGGTGAGGCGATGACTGCCATGGCCATCTCCCCGCGCCGAGGGGTCCGGGCACCGTGACCGGTTGGCCGGAGCCCGCGGGTGGATGGACGGGGCCCGGGACGTGATCCTGCGGACGTTCGCCCAGGTGGGCGTCCGCTTTCCCTGGATGGAAGGTGCCTAGACTCGCCCGATGACGCGGTCGCAGCGCCGAGGGTCAACGGGTAGCCAGGGCAGGCCCCAGCCGATCCGGTAGCGGCCCTCGGTGGGCTCGACGCGGTGGACACCGCCGCCGAGGGACAGCGGGCGGGCGACGGTGAGGACATGGCCGTCGAAGTCGACGGTGCGCCAGTCACCGCCCACGAAGTCGGCCATCCCCCCGAAGGTCTGGGCGAGGGCGCGGGCTGCCTCGGCGTCGATACTGAGCTCGCGGGTGCCGTTCCACCAGCCGACCAGCATGGCCGTATAGGCCTCGTAGTAGCGGTGGGAGCCGGAGATCGGCTCATAGCGCAACCAGGGCCCGGAGAACACTGCCGTGCTGCCGCGCCTGGGCAAGTAGTCAGGAGTGGGCATCGGCCACCGTCACCGACCAGTCTTCTGGCGCGAACCGCGGCGTTGGCCTGCCGGGCCCTTCGCGAGCCGCCGCCCAACGGCGATGTACGGGGCAAGCGCCTCCCGCATCCGCTGCAGGTTGTGTGGGGACAGGTCGATCTCGTACGCCACACCGTCCAGCGCGAAGTGGTGCGTAGCGACGTTGTCCGTGCTGTGGTCCAGGTCGTCCGTGACCACGACAACCGTCTTGGTTGCCATCAGGGTGATTCCTTCCGTAGGGGAAACCAGCGCTGCCCTCGACGCGTTTGGTGGGCGGCGAGGGCAGCGCTGACATGTGGGGCCCGGCTCCCGGCGACGGGCTGGCTCCGCGTCGGTCGGGTTCCGGAGGACGCAGTGATGACTGCGAGATGGGCGGGCTCTTCGTGCCGTCGCGATCGTCGTCGAGCTGAGGTCGCGACGCGGTGACGTCCAGACGGCCCGCATGTGGCCCGCCGTCAGGGCCGCGGGTCCCTGCCGCTAGGCGACGCTGTAGGCAGCCTCACCGTCCGCGTCGTAGACCCGAACGATTCGTTCCGGTGACATGGGAGTGAGGTGCTCGCGGTCGACGTTGGGCCACTGGTACCCGTCGCCACCGAGACGGGCGACGGTGTACCGAGGGTGGCCGAAGCCGTCGATGACGACGTACAGGTACTCGCCCATCTCGTCGACCAGCGCGGGCGCGACGGCGACGATCTCCCCAGGCTGCAACGATCGCTCGTCCTCGCGGTCCCGCTCGTCAGGCATCAGGTGCTCCCTTCCCGGGAGGGTTCGCGGGGGTGCTGGCGGTCGGCAGCGGGTCGGGGATGGTGCCGGCGATGCGGTCGCAGTCGTACGGGTGCACCGGCAGCCAGGTCCATGACCAACCCATCACGGTGTAGTGGCCGTCCGCGTTTGGAGTCATGCGGTCGATCGCGTCTGGGTCGTCCTGCACGCGGGTGTCGTCGGCGACGATGACGTCACCGTCGAACCACATCCGCCCCATGGACTGGTCGACCATCCGGTCCAGATCCGCGTCGGCGGTGCCCTCAGCTGCCAGGTAGCGACGGCAGCGGTCGCGGGCGTCCGCTTGGTCGGCGACGATCGCCTCGGCGACCTCCCGGGTGCAGGTAAAGACCGCCCACCCGTTCCAGGTGTCGACCAGGGTGCCGACGAAACCGACCGGGATGCGCAGGTCCCCAGCCTCGTTTGGCGTCCACGCCCAGTCCCCGGCGAACACCCCCGGGCCCCCCACGCGCACCCGATCCGGGTACACGTGGCGCAGGTCCCGGTCGTCACCGCCGGGGTGCAGCGTGAGGCGGCACTGGCGTGCCGCCTCGGCCTCGACGGCGGCGTCGAAGCCGTCGCACCACGCCCACCTCGCCTGATCGAGCTGCCACGCCCGCAACTGCTGCCAGTCAGGGGCGGCCGGCGGGCTGTGCTCGGCGTAGCGGGCGGCGGCCTGAGCCAGGTCATCGCGGTCGGCGAAGGGCAACCCGTCGACGTCCCGGCCGTCGCCGGCTTCAAGGTCGGTGAGCAGCGATCGGGCGGCCGCGGTCACGTCACCGCTGGCCCGCCCGCCGATCGTGTCCTGAGCCCACCAGCGGGCGGCCTCGCGTCCGGCTTGCGCCCCGGCGTCGCGCAGGGCATCACATACCTGTGGCCAGCGGGCCACCGGCAGCCGGCGCACGCGGTCCCCCGCGTCCAGCAGCATGGACAGCCGGGAACCGCTGTCCCACTCGACGTCCAGCACCTGACCACTCGGGTCGTAGCGGCGCACCGTGCCCTCATCGCCGGGCCGCAGCCGGGTGTATGGGTCGCTCGTGTGCTCCAGGGCGACCCGGTCTCCCTCCTGGTAGTCGGGACCGGCCGACTCAGGTTGTGAGCCATCGCCGTCGGGGCCGGCTCGCCTTGACCTGTTGTCGGGACTGGTCACTGTCGTTGTCCTTATCTCTCGTGTGGGTTGGGGCAGCGCGCTCTGGGCGCAGCCGCTGGGTGGTCAGGTGTGGGCGCCGACGGCGGCGGCCCGCCAGCGCGCGGGGGTCGACGGGGCCGCCTTCGCGTCGCCGGTTAGGTGGCGGCGTCCGAAGCGCAGGTCGCTGAACACGCAATCCGGGCACGGCTGGTCGGCCGTGCCCGGATGGTGCGTGGGCTTCGCGTGAGACGACCGGGCGACGGCCGGCGAATCAGTAGGTGCTGCGACGAGGGCGATGCGGGGCCGTTGGAGTCGGTGCGATGGCGGGCCTCTGGTGTTCGTGTTGGCGGCGCAGCGGGTGCGCGGCCTGGTCGGCGCGCAGTGTGGCGGCCAGGCCAGCCGGGATGTCGGCGTAGGGTTCGACGGCCAGAAGCACCTCGGTCGGGTCGAGAATCGTCTCGACCAGGCCAATCCGCACCGTGTCGGGTTCCTTGTCAGGGTCGGTCACGGGGTCCCAGGCGAAGTCGACGACGGTCGCGAAGTAGGTGCGGTGCGGGTTCCAGCCGATCTGGATGGTGTAGCGCTCGCAGCCGGGCTTGGGTGTGAGGGTGTAGATGCTCATTGATTCCCTTTCGCAGGGGTGGGTGGAAGAAGCCCGTCCGGCAGGAGTCGCGCCCGGCGGTCCTGCTGCAGCGGGCGGCAGATGAGGGCCAGTGGGGTCACGCGATGGCCGCGCGTGCCAGCCGCGGGTGGAGTAGGCGGTCATGCTGCTCGGGCAGCCCGTGCCGTACACCGGGCCGATCGTTCGGTACGGACGCGCACCCGCTGCCCGGCCAGGAAGTCCGCGGGCGCGTGCGGGTCGTCGCGCCAGTGAATGTCCGTGGTCACGCGCCTGAACACCCAGCCGTTGCGGTGGTTCCGCCAGGACGCCCGCCAAGCTCATGCAGGCCGGTCATCGACGGTGAGGACCTACTGTGGGGAGTTGATGACCCGGCGGACGGCCGCGAGCTGGCTGGCCCATCCGGACAGGCGGCTGATCTTGACGACGTCGCCGCTGTGCGGGGCCTGCACGATGAGCCCTTGGCCGAGGTACATGCCGACGTGGCCGGGGCGGGTGGCGCTGCCGCGACTGCCCGGGATGAACAACAGGTCCCCCGGCCGCAGGTCCCGGTGGTCGGCGACCGCGGTGCCGGCGTGGACTTGTTCGCTGGTGGTGCGGGGCAGGCTGACGCCGGCAGCCCGGTATGCCTGCTGCATGAGCGATGAGCAGTCGCACTGATGCCGGGGGATGCCGGAGTGGGGTGCGGTGCAGTCCCCGCCGAAGGTGTAGGGCGTGCCGAGCTGTGCCAGGGCCCAGCCGATCGCCGTCGTGACCTGCGGTGGGGTGCCCGGCGGCAGGGTGAAACCGTCCGGCAGGCGAACCTGCTCGCTGCCTGGCTGGCCGTCACCGCCGTCGAACAGGCAGAGCGGGTTGCTCATCGCCTGCTCCAGATCGCCGGCGACCGGGCCGGCTGGGGTGCCGCCGGTCAGGACGCGCACCAGGGCGATCGCGTCGTCTTCCCATTTCGCGTAGGCGCCCGGGTAGGCGGAGCGCTGCACCGCCTGGGCGGCGTCGGTCAGCGCCGTGGCCTGCCAGCCGTCGACCGCCAGCAGCGCGGTGTAGAACTTCCCGGCCGCGTAGCGGGGATCCCGCAGTTGGGCGGGAGTGCCCCAGCCTTGGGAGGGACGTTGCTGGAACAGGCCGATCGAGTCGCGGTCCCCGCCGGGCAGGTTGCGCATGGTGGATTCCTGCATGGCGGTGGCCAGGGCGATCACCCAGCCCCGCGGTGGGACCTTCAGCTCCGCGCCGACGGCGACGATCACGGCGGCGTTGGCCGTCTGCTCGCTGTCCCACCCAGCGGCGCGGGCGGGTGGGGAGATGGTGTGAGTGGGCAGCAGCGGCTGCCCGTCCGGGCCGACCGCGCTGTAGCAGGCGGCCGACGCGGTGCCGCCGCCGGTGAACAGGGCGCCGATCCCGCCCGCGCACAGCACCAGCACGGCGATCACTGCGGCGGCGATCGCGCCGAGAGCGCGGGCGCTCACGGCCGTGCTCCCACCGTCGGCCGCGGCCCGCACGGCCGCTCGCCCCGATCGGTGCTGCCGGCATGCTGGCAAGTGGCGAGGGGGTAGGTGGCGACGCTCGTGCCGTCGCTGCTGTAGACGGCGATGGTGGCGGTGTCCGCCTCGACGAGGTAGATCCATTCGGTGTCGAGGTGCCTGGCGTGGCACAGCGGGAACACGGTGACGGGCTCCGACGGTTCCGCCTCGGACGCGAGGGTCATGCCGACGCCCGGCACCGGGCGCTGCCCAGGAAACGCTGACCGGGTGGTGGCGGTGATGTCCGGGTCGAGGTACTCCCAGTCGTGGGCGAGGATCGCGGTGATCAACGCTGCGGTGTCATGGTCGACGTGGCCATCCCAGATCGCGGCCAGGGTGGGCAGCACAACGGCCGGGTGACCGTCGAAGAGCACGAACCGGGCGTGGACCAGGTGCGGGTTGTCGGGGCTGGTGGCGCCGATGTAGCAGTGGGTGCTCACGGAATGGGCTCCTTCAGCGAAAGGGCCGACGATCGGCCGGTGGGTGGACGTCACGGCTGGTCGGGCTCGGGTGGGGGCGGCCAGGTGGCGGGGGCGGCGCGCCAGCCGAAGATCGGGTCGGTGATCTCGGCCGACCCGCAGCGGATGCACCGGGTGTCGGTGTCCTCGCCGTAGCCGGCCATGGACGGCACCTCGGTGAAGACGACCTTGTCGACGGCGCCGCAGACCCGGCAGCGGATGGACGCGCCGTCGGGTCCCCACACGCTGAAGATCGGCTCGTCGGGGTCGGCGCGGGGCCGGAATCGATCGAGGCGTGGCGTGGCCCCGGTGGCGCTGGCCTGGGTGTAGCGGGCGGTGGCGGCCAGCAGCGCGACCAGACCGGGATAGGTGGCGGGGATGTCGTTCGGGTCGGGGGTGCCATCGACGAGCACCAGCGGGTGGTCCTCGCCGCGCGGGTGGGTGAGCTGGTAGACGCGCCCGTCGGTGTCGACGGCGTCGACACGGCGGACCTGTCGTGGCTGGCCCTCGCGGATGTGTATGTCGTCGTAGCAGGCGGCCCAGGCCACGAGGCGCGCGTCCGGCGCGGTGGCGCGGATCCGGCTGATGATCGTGTCGAGGGTGGCCTGGTAGGACGTGGGCCCAGTGGGGTTGGTCAGGCCGGCGGCGAGGCGGTGCAGTAGCGCGGGCAGCCCGGCGGGGTCGGCGAGCATGTCGTCGGGGTGCAGCGGGAACTCCAGGCTGCGCATCTTGCGCCGTCGCCTCGAGGTGACGGGGGCCAGGAGCCAGTCGTGGACAAGCAGCAGGGTCGGGGGCTGACCCCATCCCATCTGGTTCGCGTCAGCGTCCGCCGCGATGAGGCATTCGGTGAGGGTGCGGACAGCGTTGAAGGACAACACCGAGGTCTCCCTTGTCAGGGGTGAAAAAGGCGAAAGACCCCGCAGCCGGCGCGGCTGCGGGGTCTGTGACGTGCGTGGTGGGCAGTGGCGGGCGTCAGTGGTCGTGACGGTCGCGGCTGCGTGCGGTGGGCGTGCGGTGGGTTAGGTACTCGCGGACGCCACCGCTGGCGCGTTTCGCCTCGTACATGGCGGAGTCGGCCTGGGTGAGCAGTTGCCGGGTGCTGGCCTGGAGGTGATGGGCGTGGGTGTAGCCGACCGAGGCGGTCACCTGCAGGTCGCCGTTGACGACCCGGATCGGGGCGGAGGCGATCACCTGCCACGCGGCCTCCGCCGCGGCGGCGACGTCATCTCGATCGCCCGTCACGATCAGGGCGAACTCGTCGCCGGAGAGCCGGGCCGCGACCCGCACCGGAGCGGGAAGGCTGGCCAAGCGCCGGCCGACTTGGTCGAGCAGGTCGTTGCCGACCTCGTGGCCGAGGGTGTCGTTGATGGTCTTGAACCGGTTGAGGTCCAGTAGCACCACCCCGACCGGCGTGTTGTCGGCGAGGGCGGCGCGCAGGCGGGTGAGGAACAGCCGCCGGTTGGGTAGGCCGGTGATCTCGTCGTGGGTGGCCTCGTAGCGGGCTGCCCGTAGGGCTTGTTGCTGCCGCCACAGCTGGGCTCCGGCGAGGGCGAGGCCGGCGAGGATCCCGCCGACGGCGATGGCGATCGTGTGCAGGATAGAAGACACTGGGAACGCTCCTTGGATACGAAGGAGCACCGGGGGTGGGCGTGAGGCGCCAACTTCGACGCCCGCCCTCGGGCTGCCTGACAGGTGGGAGTCACTCGCCGCCGGTGGCGGGGGCGAGTTGGAAGGTGGCCGGGCGCTCGACGGTCTGCACGGCCTCGCCGGCGGCGACGAGCTTGACCACCGCGTTGTTGACCGCGCCGGCGCTGGCTTTCTTCGCGTCCGTGCCGGCGTTCGCGGCGTCGATGAGCTTGCACAGCTCGCTGGTCTTGTAGGCCCGGTCGGGGTGGGCTTCGAGGATGTCCAACACCGCGCCCCGCAGGGAGCCCTTCGCCCGGCGGCTACGCCCGGTCGGGGTGGCCTCGTCGCCGGAGTCGTCGTCAGCGCGGCGCTCGTCGTCGGATGCGGTGGCAGGCTGCTGGATGTCCCCGTCCGACGAGGGCGCGCGTTCGTCGTCGCTGTCGGGCGATGGGGATGCGTCCGGCGGAGCGACGGTGCCGTTGGCGGAGGTCGAGGGTTCGCCGTGGTCGGGATTCTCGGGCTCCGGCGCAGCGCTCTCCTCGGGTAGCTCTGCGGTGTCAGCGGCCCCGGCGAGGGCGTCGTCCGGCGGGTCGGAGGTGATCTGTGCCGGATCGGCGGACGGCACGTTGGAGGCGGTGCCGGATGCCGGTGGCGTGGCCTGGTCGGTGCCGACGGTGGCGCGGCCGGTGTCGGTCAGGCGCCAAACGGCACGGTTGTCGTCGGTGCGGACGCGTTCGGTCTGCCCGGTCTGCTCCCAGGCGCGCAGCTTCGCTGTGGCGGTGGAGTAGCCGAGCCCGGCGTTGTCGGCCACGGCTGCGGCGGTGGCTTCGCCGAGTTCTGCGAGTGCGGCGAGGACCTTGAACATGGCGTGGGCCGGTACGGGTTCCGGTGCGTCGGTCATGGGCGTCTCCCTTTCGTGTGAGGTCAGCACTGATCCACGCTTCGAACGCGGCGGTGATCAAGTGCGAGGACCGGATCTCGGGACCCCCGGCGAGCCGGCAGGGCAGATCTCGGTCGACGTGGGGTCAGAACGGTGATTTCTCGGATCCCTCAGGTGCCTGTCGGGGCAGCCGGCGGGTGGTGCTCTCGCGCGTGTGGGTAGTCAGGCGGTCAGGTGCAGTCGCCGCCGGTTCGAACGGGCATCGACTGGGTGGGGGCGAGAAGCCACATCCAGCGGTAGGCACCGAGGCTGTAGTAGCCGTCCTGGTCGGGGTAGCAGCGATCGTCGACGGTGAGACGGGTGCCGTCGCCGAGTTCGATCTCCTCCAGCAGCACCACAGTGGTGCCGTCGAGGCGCAACACCGGGCGCTCGTCCGGCGTTGTGTCCGCGCGCGGTGGCCCCGACATGTCCTCGGCGATCTGCCGCACGGTGTGGGCATCGAAGCGGCAGATGACGTGGCCGAGTTCCCCGGTGTCATAGCCATCGGCGATCAGCGCCGGATATTCCCTGTCGTCGACCTCCGGTGAGGTGACCATGGCCGGCTGCCAACGCACCTCCGGCGGGGCGACTTCCGCACGGTGGTCGAACAGCTCCACCCGGGTGACGTCGAGCATCAGGCCGGACGAATTGTCGGTGTCGATCGCGAGCCAGGTGCGGTCGAGGGCGCGGCCTTCGCGCAGGACGTCGATGAGCCGGCGCCCGTCGGGGCCGGCGTGCCGCAGCGGCAGGTACAGGTGCTGGGCAGGCTCCAGGAACGTGCCCCTGCGCCGCCACGCGCCGCCGTAGGCGGTCTGTTCATTGCCGTAGGGGTTGTACCAGACCGGCACACCGTTGGAGCGCAGCTCACCGTCGCTGCCGGAACGGTGAAGGATCAGAGCCGGGGTGTTGTGTTCCCCTGCCGAGAGTTGTGTGTGGGTGAGGCGGTGGGTGGTGCAGGCGAGGGCGTGTTCTGCCAGGGGCAGCACGTCCTCGACGCGGAACCACAGTCGGTTGAACATGGTGAACCGGACCTCCTTGGAAGGGAAATGGCGGGAAGAGGAACAGGGCGGCCTGTCTCAGGCCAGGTGGATGCGGGCGCCCCATGCCCGGGGCGCCCGGCGTCAGGGGCCTCCGACCGGCCGTGTGATGAGCGGCCAGCCTGGCCGGGAACCGCGGTGGCTACACATCCCGTGTGAGTCGGCCACTGGCGGGAGCAGGTCGGGTGATGACGGCGCGCGAAACGTGGGTGCCAGAAGGCACCGACCGTCGATGGGACGTGTGCGCTCATCCGGACGGCTGGCGGGGACCGGGCGCCGAGCCGCTGGCGCTTGCGGTAGCTCTCTCGGTCAACTCCGTCGCCTGCGCTCCTGGCGTACCTAGGTGGGCCGGCCTGTTCGCAGGTGCGACAGGCGGCCCACTCGGGAATGCGGGTTGTGGGTCAGCGTGCGGCGTGGCGCTGGCGGCGCCGGCCGACACCGATGGTGAGGGTGTTCGGGTCGACCATCACCCATTGCGCGCCGTCGGTCAGGCCGTGCGTGAGCAGGTCCATCAGAGACGGTCCGGCGCTGTCGAGCAGCGGCAGGCCCTGCGCGTCGTCGATGTGCGGCAGTCGAGCCGCCGGGGTGGTCAGGTCGTTGTCCGCAGCGACCGACGGCGGTACGGCGTCGAAGGGCCGGTGGTATCCGTTGCCGGCGAGCCGTGGCTGCCCGGAGTAGCGGTAGAGCCGCAGCGCCGGCTCGGCCGAGCGGTTGTCGCCGACGCCGCTGCGGGTGGGCAGGTTCTGGTCGGCGAGGATGGCGTGCCGGGCCTGGGCGGTGACCGCCTGCAGGTCGAAGTACAGGAAGCGAGACATGGTGATCCTTCCGTGAGGGTTGTTGGTGCGTGTGGGACGGACGCCCACAGCCGATCCGCACGAGGTGGGTTTGTGGGCCGTGGAGTGGGGTGAAGCCGGTCGGGCAGCACACGGGTCCCTTTGGGTGCGAGGGGGTGGTGTGCTGGCCCGACCGGTTCGGTGTTGCTGTCAGAGGCGGTGTGGACGCGCGAGCTTGCGGGCGCCGATGATGCAGCCGTCCAGGTCTCGGACGGTGGCGTGGCAGACCAGCAGGTCGTCGCGGTCGTACGCGGCGAGGCCGACGACGAGGGACACCAGGTAGTAGGTGCCCTCGACCGGCGGCGGTAGCGACGGGGTGCCGTGCTGCGCCGCTCCGAAGGCGACTCGCTCGACGGGGACGCCGAGATCGAGGTCGTCGGGTCCGACGACGCGTTCCCCCAACCGCGCGGGTTGGTGCTGCGTGGATGGTGGGATCACGCGCAGGGGCGTGACGCTGTCCGGGTCGATGCGGTCCGGGGTGTCTTCCGGCCAGATCCGGACAGGGTGCGGCGTCAGGTTGACGATCATTGCCATCGGTGTCCTCCGATCATCAATTGGGTTGTCGTGAGCTGGTCCTGCGGTGGTGGGACCGGTCGGGCCGTAGCGGCTCCCTTCGGGTGCGGGGGATGCCGTTGGCGGGCCCGACCGGCCTGCGGTCACCGGTGCTGCAGGTCGATGGCGAACAGCCGCTGGTCCTCGTCGAGCGAGTCCAGATAGCGGGCCGCCTGCTCCAGGTAGGTGATCCGGTCGGCGAAGAACGCGCTGACCGGTTGCATCCGGTCGCCGGCCTCGGTGAGGAAGGCGTCGGTGCACAGCGCCCAGAGGGCGTGGTAGTTGGCGTACGCGCTGGCGCCGGCCTGGAACATCTCCAGGTCGCCGAGGTTGAGTTGGGCCGGCTCGGGCGTCGCCGCGTTGTGCATGCGCATGGCCTGCACTCGCGGCTGCCGGTTGAACTCGGCGGTCGCGACGTCCATCGGATATCCCGACGGGTCGGACAGGTGCTTCTGCAGGAAGGCCGGCCACGGGGTGGCGGGCTTGGTGCCCGCGACGACGTGGGTCCAGTGCGTGTGACGCACGCTGGCGCCGACGTAGGCGCCGTGGCGCATCCCGGCCAGGTCGAGCAGGCGGATGGGCCCGCCCGCGCAGTACCGGGGTCCGGTCTTGGCCTTGCGCAGGTCGATGAGCTGGCCACGCTGCCAGGGGCGCAGGGCCGGGGTGGCCCAGTACCGGGGGCAGCTGGTGCCCGATACGCCGAGGTGGCGTTCGAGTTGCCGGGTGCTGTCGAGTACCTGGGACAGCTCGTCGGGAACGCAGACGATCATGGTGCGAACGACTGCCTCGGGGGTGACCACCGCGGTCGGGGTGCTCTTGGCCGCGGCGGGCGCGTTCTTGGGCATGTTGGTCCTCCTTCGGGGTGGGTGCGCGTTGGGCGCGCAGGACTGACCGACCCACCGGGTGCATGGGTCGGGTCAGAGCGGAAAGGGGAAGGTGTGGTGCGGGTGGTTGGCGCGACCGTCAGGGTCGCCGCGCGGGGCGCGTACCGACCGGCCGAAGCGGGTGGGCGTAACGCACCGGGTTGGTGCGGCGGGGAATCCCTTCGGGTGGGACCGAACCGGGTGGAGCGATATATGAGGTGTGGTGTTGCCGTGAAACGTAGCCCTGGGCACTCACAGCGGGCTGGGGCCGCATCAGCCCCGCCGAAGGGCCGTTGACCTGCACTGCGAGAGATCAACTGCCGGTGTGGGACGGGACCGGTGTGAGCGATTGTGAGTGTCTGTGAGTGGGCTGGCCCGCTCACAGCCGCTCGCCGGGCTGTGACCCTCACCTGTCCCGGTGGGGCGGTGAGGGGCGGTGACCTGCGGTGTGAGCGGCTGTGCGCGAGCCAGCGGGGCTGTCAGTCGTCGGGGTCGGTGTAGCGGTGGGGGTTGGTGGCGGTGTTGTCGGGGCCGTGGTCGGTGGGGAGCTCATGGAGCCACCGGCGGGGGCCGGGTTCGGCGGCGAGGGTCCAGGCGGGGCCTGCGGGGTGCTCGTGGTGCAGGCCGGTCGCGACGGGCATGACGGTGGGCACGCCGGCGAGGGCGTCGAGCAGGTGGGCTTCGCGGCGGTGGGTGGGCACGCGCAGCAGGACGGGGTAGCGGGGGCCGAACTCGGCGAGGCGTTCGTAGGCGCGAAGCTTGCGCAGCACCGTGCGCAGGGGTTCGGTGCCGTTGTCGTGTTCGAGGAAGAACCCGACGGTGCGGCCGGCAGCGTGCCAGATGCCGTGTCCGTCGGGGCGGATGCCGGCCAGGGTGTAGGCGGCGGTGGCGTGCTGTTCGGACCACCAGCGCACCAGCTTCGCGCTGGGGTCGGTGCGGGTGTAGGCGTGCAGGTCGACGAAGAGTTGGTTGGCGCCGAGCAGGTGCCACAGGCGGGGGCTGCCGATGATGCGTTCGGTGCGTTCGATGCTGCTGCGGGGCGGTCGGGCGTCGGGGCGTTCGGGGTCGGTGTAGGTGGTGGGGTGCACGAGCATGCCGAGCGGGCCGAGGGTGTACAGGTGCTGGCCGGTGCCGGTGGTGACGTCGACGAAGCGGTGGACGGCGTCGATGCGGTGCAGCGTGGCCAGGCGCAGCCGCGCCGAGCGTTCCGACGGGAACAGCGCGGTGGTGATCTGCGCGGTCGAGAGCACGTAGTGCTCGGCGAGCCAGGCCAGGAGTTGGCGGTCACGCAGGGTCAGCCGGCGCAGGTAGGGCAGCCGCTCGGCCCTGCTCGGCCGGCGGGTCGGCACGGACGGGCGGGGTTCGGGCGGGTGAGGTTCGGACCGGTGGGGTTCAGGAGTCGGTGAGAGCGCTGACATGAGGATCTCCTCAGGGAGTGGAAGCGGAGAGACTCCCTCCTGTGAGGAGGGAGTCTGGAACTGTCACCGCCGGTGGCCGGAGCTGGTCACCGGCGATGTGCTGCGCGAACAGGCACAGGAGCCCCTCGGACGGGGCGTGCTGGCGGGAGAGGGTGGTGAAGGCGCGGTGAAGACGCCACGGAAGACGCCACGGAACCCCACCTTTTCGCCCCGTTGGGCCGCCGGCACGTCGAGGGAGTGTCGGTCCTGCCGTGGTCAGGCGGAGCGGGCGTCGCGGCGTGCCCGGCCGGCGCCGCGGGTGTCGGCGGCGCCTCGCTCGTTGTCGTCCTTCTTCGGTTCGGAGAGCCGCTCGACGAGCGCGTCGAGAGCGCTGGCCTCCTGCGGCTTGATCCTCTGCGCGGCGCCCTGCCGGATGGCGGTGGCCGCGCCGACCACGGGCTTCGGTGGGCGGGTGCGCATGGTGAACGCCGGGGTCTGCCGTCCGTCGACGACCAGGCGGGTCGCGGCGGTGTAGGCGTCGAGGTGGGTCAGGTCGTGCTCGTCGAGTTCCGGCAGGGTGTGGCGGGCCAGGACGCGGGCGTCCTCCGGCGCGCAGGAGAAGTAGACCTTGTTGCGGGCGTTCGCCGACGCGGCGGCGAGGAGGTCTTTCGGGAACTGGGCGAGGTCCTGGTGGGACAGCACGAGGGACAGCCGGTACTTGCGGGCCTCGGCGAGCATCGTGTCCAGGCTGTTGGCCAGGGTGAGGAAGTTCTGCGCCTCGTCGATGATCAGCGTGGCGTCACGGCGCTGGTCGGCGGCGACGCGGGCGCGGGCGGTGGCGGCCTGCCACACCTGCGCCAGGATCAGCGAGCCCAGCAGCTTGCTGGTGTCCTCCCCCAGCTGCCCTTTCGGGATGCGCACCAGCAGCGCCCCGCCGTCGAGGACCTCGCCCATGTCGAAGCTCGACTGGGGGTAGCGCATGGTGCGCTTGACGAAGTCGCGCAGCAGGAACGCGCGCAGCCGGGCGAGGACGGGGCCGATGACCTGGGAGCGCAGGGCGGGGTTGAGTTCGTCGTACCACTGCCAGAATCCGCGCAGTCCGGCCGGGTCATCGAGGTCGACGGTCATCGCGGCGCGGAACTGCTTGCTGTTGAGCAGCGGCGGGATGTGGTGCAGGGTGACGTTGGCGTGTCGCAACAGGGTGAGACAGGCGACGCGCATGACGTCGTCCATGCGGGGACCCCACGCCTTGGCGAAGATGTTCCCGAAGATCGACACCAGGTTGTCGACCACGAGGTCTGGGTCGTCGCCGGCGAGGGGGTTGATCGCCGGCGGGTTGGGCTGGTCCGGGTCGAACAGCACCACCCGGTCCTTGGCTGCTTCGGGTAGCCGATCGAGGATGTCCAGGACCAGGTCGCCGTGCGGGTCGATGACAACGGTGCCGCGGCCGGCTGTGATGTCGTCGACGGCCATGTTGACCAGCAGCGTCGTCTTGCCGCTGCCCGTCGACCCGATCACATGCGTGTGATACCTCGCGTCCGCCACCGACAGGGCGACACCGTGGTCGCCGACCTGCGCGTCGCCGAGGACCTTCGCCCCGCGCCCACCGGCTCCGGTGGGCACGGCGACCGGCGCGGGCATGGACTTGGCGCGGGCCCGGTCCAGGCCCGGGACGGCCAGGTCGCGGGGCAGCGCGGCGAGCACGGCCAACTCCGGGGTGGAGGTGAGGAACCCGGCGCCGAGGCGCCGCTGCGCGAGGACAGCGGCGGGGTGGGGCATGCGGACGCGGTGGGTGAGGCGGTTGCGGCCGGAGTACACGGCGAACGCTGACGCGATGGTGCCGGCGACGCCCCGCAGCCGGGGGCGCTGGTCGGTGGTGGCGCGGCGGGTGTCCTTGGCGACGGCGTAGCGCACGGCGGTCTCCCATAGCGGGTGGGAGGTCTTGTCGAGGATGGCCCGCACGTCGCGTTCGACGCTTGGGTCGCGCCGTCCGGCCGGTGTGGGACGGCTGGTGGTGTGGGTGGGGCGGCCGGGGAGGAACGCCTCGATGAGCCACAGCAGCGGCGCGGCCGGGTTGATGGCGGGCAGGGCGGTCTTGCCGTCGCGTAGTCGGGTGGCGGCGCGTCGGGCGCGCAGCGCGCGGCGGGATGTGGCGGGGCGGGCGAGGATGTGCACGCTGGCGTACTCGTCGGCCTTCAGTTGGGATCCGGCGGACATCAGGGCGCGCAGCGGGTCGGTGTCGTGGTCGGTCGCGAAGGGGAGCCATTCGGCGGCGGCGGGCCGCAGGTGCCCGCCCACCGCCGCCGCGTTGAGGGGGATCGGCGGGTCGGGGGTGTCGTCGGTGGTGCAGGTGGCGCCGGGCCAGGCGGCGCGCACGGCGGCCTCGACGGCGCCGGGTGGGACGGTGCCGGGCACCCACACGGAGATGAGCAGCCGCCGCCCGGTCCATGTGTATTCCCAGGCCACGTGGGGGCTGCCGTAGAGCAGCCGACGGCGGCGGGACGGGGTGAGCGTGCCGGCGAGGTTGGCCCACAGCGCTGCGGCGCTGTGGGGGTCGACCTCGGGTGGCGGGGCGATCGTGACGAGGCGGGCGCCGTCGGCGTGGTGGCGGTGTCGCCACAGCGCGATGAGGTTGCGGCCGGCGACGTAGGCGATCAGCGCGGCCGCGGCGACGGCGAGCAGCCAGGGCCGTTGCGCGGCCCAGGCGGCGGTGTCGAGCACCCACCGCGCGGGACCGGCGGCGGGCGTGGGAATGTCGGTGCCCGGCGGTGACGGGGTCGGCGGCGTCGATGTCCAGAGGTGGGTGGGCGGGGGCGGGGTCACAGGTCGTCTCCTTCGTCGTCGTCGAGGTCGGCTAGCTCGCTCGGCCTCGTGGTGCAGATGTGGTGCTCGGCCTGGGAGGCGACGGCCTCGAAGCTGGTCCGGTTGGTGCCGGAGATCAACAAGCCGGTGCCGACGCGGGCGGCGAGCAGGAGCCGCCGCTCGCCCGCGGTGAGGCCGAACGCGTCGCCGATGGCGTCGATGGCCTGCGGTGCCTGCTTGAGCAGGATCTGCGTGGCGGCGTTCGCGACGACGGCCTGGCCGAGGTCGGTGCCGAGGACGTCGGCGACGTCCTGGGTGATCACGGCCAGGCCGGCGTGGCGCTTGCGGGCGGCCTTGGACATGCGGAACAGGAACCGGGCGCCCTCGCCGTCGCGCATCAGCAGCCACGCCTCGTCCACCACCACCAGCCGTCGGACCGCTGTCTGGCCGGGGGCGTCGACCTGCCGCCAGATCGCGTCCAGGGCGAGGAGGGTGCCGACGCCGCGCAGTTCGTCGGGCAGCTGCCGCAGCGACCACACCACCAGGTGCCCGTCGAGGCGGGTGGTGGACGGGCCGTCGAACAGGTGGGAGAACGAGCCGTGCACCCACGGGGCGAGGCGCGCGGCGAGTTGCCGGGCGGCCGGGTCGGTGTCGCCGTGCAGGCAGTCGGCGAGGTCACGCAGCAGCGGCGCGGGCCGGTGGTGGGTGGCCGGGTCGGCGGTGATGCCGGCCTGGCGGTAGACGGCGAGGATCGCCCGGTCCAGGGCCGCGCGTTCCGCCGGGGGCGGTTGCTGTCCGAGCAGCACCGCGATGAGGGTGTGCAGGAACAGGCCGCGGCGGGTCAGCGTGTCGGGTCGGGTGTCCCCGGCGGGCAGGTCGAGGGGGTTGATCTTCACCCCGGCGGCGCCGAGGCGCACCACGGTGCCGCCGACCGCGTCGGCCAGCCTGAGGTATTCGTCTTCGGGGTCGATGACGGCGACCTGTACCCGTTGGTAGAGGTTGCGCAGGATCTCCAGCTTCACGAAGTAGGACTTGCCGGCGCCGGAGCGGGCCAGGACGACGGAGTTGTGGTTCTCCTGGGCCCAGCGGTCCCACCAGACGATGCCTTGGGAGTCCGGGTTGATCCCGTAGAGCACCCCGCCGTCGGCGGGTGGGTCGCCAGGCAGCGGCGCCGGCAGATCGGCGCTGGCGAGGGGGAACGCGGCGGCGAGGGCGGCGGTGTCCATGGTGCGGCGCATCTGCAGGCTGTCGGTGGCAAGGGGCAGGGTGGTTGTCCAGCCGGCCAAATGTCGCCAGGTGGCCGGTTGCACCTCGATCAGCGTCGACGCGGCGGCGGCCTTCACCTGCGCGCACGCTTCGAGGAGTTCGTCTTCGGTGCGGGCGTGCACGGTCAGGTAGAGGCCGACGCGGAACAGCTTCGCCGCGCCGCGGGCGAGCCGGTTGGCCAAATCGGCCGCGTCCTCGGCCGCCGCCTCCACCGCGGGGTCGGTGAGCTTGCCGCGCTCGGTGTCGGCCCGGCGGGAGGACTCGAAGCGGGCGCGTTGGTCGCGCAGGCGTGCCGCGGCGATCGGGGCCGGCAGCGGGTCGATGTGCAGGGCGAGGTCGAGCCGGCCCGGCCAGGACAGGAGGGGTTCGAGCCAGGCGGGGCCGACCTCGGCCGGATAGCCGGTCACCACGAGGGTGGCGGCGTAACCGTCGCCGACCCGCAGGAAGCGGGGGGTGACCTCCACCGAGGCGGGCGCGACGGCCGCCGCCAACCGGTGCGGCTGTCGGTGGTCGGTGGGTGGGGTCCGGTGGCGCGGCTTCATGCCGGGTGGCTCCTTCCAGAACGGCGGGGCGCGGCTGAGGTGACGACGGCGTCCGGCGCGGCGAGGCCGCCGGGTCGGGGCGGCCGGTAGGGGTCGGCGGCGGCGGCGATCGCGGCGGTCACCGCCGCCCCGTCCAGGGCGCGGGTGGTGACGCCGAGGCCGGACAGGGCGCGGACGGTGTCGTCGGCGCGCCGCCTGGCGGCGTGCTCTCCGCTTTCCCCCGCGTTGCCGCAGGTGACGATGAGGACCTGCCGGCGCAGCGGGTCCCGCCGGGTCGCGAGGTCGTCGAGGAAACGGGCGTGGTCGGCCGCCGCGTCCGCGAGGGCCGGATGTGGGAGCTGGTCCACCGCGCGGGACAGGGTGCGGGCGGCGGAGTGCAGGTCCACCGGTTGCGCCGACACGACGATCTGCGTCGGTGTGGACAGGGAGTTCAGCCACCGCCCGTAGGTGTCGATCAGGGCTGCCTGCTCGTCGGTGGTGCGCAGGGCGAGGTTGACGTTCGACGCGGCGACCATCGCCGCCCGCCCGCCACCGAGGCGGATCTCCCCGCCGTCGTCGATCGCGTCGGCGGGCAGCTTCAACGGCGCCGGCACCATCACCCGGCTCTTCGGAGCCTGCACCCAGTCCGGGACCCTCGAGGTCGTGTCGGTGGTCGACAGCGCCCGAGGCGCCTGTGAGTGGCGGATGGCGGCCAGCAGCCACACGTCCAGCGGCAGGCCGTCGCGGCGGCCCACGGCCACCCCGAAGACGCAACCGCCGAACAGCACGGCGGCGCCGACGAGCACCGGCACCGGCACAAGCTGGTGCAGCGCCCGCCAGGCGCCCCAGAACGCCAGCGCGGCGGCGGCGAGGATCGCCAGTTGACGGAACGTCAGCCCGTACAGGACCTTGTCCGGGGCGTCGACGTCGGCCGGGACACGAGCCCTGTAGGGCTGCGCGTCGGGATTCTTCGTGGGATGCATCAGGTACGCGTCCTTCCATCGTGAGGCCGGTCAGGGCTGGCGGTGGTGCGCGCGACGGGCGCGGTCCGCCGGGGCGGGGCCGGGTGTGCCGCACGGCGGCCAGGGCAGGTCAGCGGCCCGCCCGCAGCCCACGGCCGAGGCCGGGGACCGCGCGGGTGGCCTGCTGCACGACGAGCACCCGCACCGCCGCGCCGAGCATGTTCACCCCGCGATTGCTGGCGCCCGCGCTCACGAAGCGGCTCATCAGGGTGGGCACCCGCAAGGTGGTCCAGAGCATGACCATGACGACGAACAGGTTGAGCGCGCCGCCCGGGTCGACGGGCAGGCCGAGCACCGGCATCAGGTGCTGCGGGTCGGTGAGCATCCACTGCCCGGCGTACAGGGTGAGGCCCTGCGCCACCGGCACGGCGAGGATCCCGGCGTAGGAGCGCCACCACAGGCGGGCGACCGGGTCGGTCTGCGGCAGCGCGTGGCACGCCAAGGCCAGAGGTGCGACGGCGGTCAGGACGAGCACGATCGCGAAGCGGACGATCACGCTGAACGCCGTCGCGGCGAGCAGCACGGCGATGATCGCCACGCAGACGACGAACAGCAGCGTCGCCGTTCTGTCCTGCCCGGCGCCGATGTGGGTCTTGATCGCCCGTAGGGCCCCGTCGCTGTCCCCGCTGGGGGTGGTGAGCGCGCCGGTCAGGGCGTTGGCCAGGTCGATGAGCATGCCGCACCACAGCTGCGAGAAGTGCGCGGCGACGAACCCGACGATCAGGCGAGGACCGAGGTCCTTGGCGGTGTAGCGGGAGGTCTCGTTGCCTCCGGCGGTCATGGTGAGCACGCCGGCGGCCACGAAGGCCAGGACGAAGATGGTGTCCACGACGAGCACGGAACGGCCGGTCAGGGCCTGCACCTGCGGCAGGCTGGTGACGTTCGGGGTGATCAGCAGGGCGCTGCTGATCACCCCGAACAGCGCGTCCAGGGTCGCCAGGATCGCCGTCGCCAGCCAGTCCAGGATCTGGTCGAGCAGCCAACCCATAGCGGCATCAGCCCCCGACGATGCTCTGGACGATCTCCAGCAGGATCGGCGCGAGGACGGCCAGGCCGTAGCCGACCAGGGCGTTCTTCAGCGCGCCCTTGGCCCGCTCGACCTGGGCCGGGTCTCCCCCGGCGGTGGCCCAGTAGACGCCACCGAGGACGAGGAACAGGGTCGCGACTGCGGCGAGGAGTCCCATCAGCCAGGTCTGCAGGTTGCTGATGACGTCCGGCAGGGAGTTCGCCGCCAGCGTCACCGGCCCGCCGGGGTCGGCGTGCGCGGCGGCAGGCGCGGTCAGCACCAGCACCGCGGTGGTGGTCGCGGTGGCGGCGCGGTGCAGCGTGCGGGAGTGGGTGAGGGCACGAAGACGTGCCGGGACGCGGGACATGGGTGGTGTCACCTCCGGCCCCGAGACGGCCCCGTAGGGGCGCATGGCGGGGCGGTAGCGGGCGGACAGCGTGAGTGGGCCGCCGCCAGAGGGCGGGCGCGGACAGCGCCACGAACACGAACCGTTCCCGGGGGGAGCACGTCCTCCCCTTGTCGGGTAGCGGTGTTCGATGAGTGTCAGCGCACCGAACCTGCGCGGCACCCGGGAACGTCCGGCTCGGGCTGTCCGTATGGGCCCTGCCCTCTAGCGGCGGGCGGAACCCCCTGCGGCCCGCCGGAGCGGGCGGGAAGGCCCCGCACCCTTAAACCGTCGCTTGTGTGCTCTGGCGAACGCCTGCCAAAGTCACAGCCGCTCACAGCCACTCACAACCGCTCACACCACGGGCCGACAGCGAGATCCGGACGCCGACGGCGGCTTGGACCAGAAGCCGCACACCGCCCACGGCAGCGCCGCAGCGCCATGCCCCCTTCGAGACGTCGGCTTGCGGCTCAAGCGTCCGGCCCGGCTGGCAGGACACAGCGCGGCGCCCCCACCAGACACGATGGGGGCGCCGCGTGAGGTGGGCTGCGGGCTACGCCGCTGCTGCCTCCACGGGGCCGCTGCGGGCCCGTTGTGCGCTGGCAACGCGCAAGGCGGCCCGACGCTCGGCCTGCGCGGACAACTGCCTCGCGGCCTGCGGAGACGCGACGCCGGTCAGCAGCCCGGTGGCGAGGGCTTCGGCGATGCGGGTGTCGATGCGACCCAACCGCATCCGCAGCGCGTCGGTGGTCAGGCCCAACCGGGCGGCGATCGGCTCGATCGCCCGACGGCCCAGCCGCACGTCGATGTAGGGCTGCTCATCGCACACGTCAAGGATCCCCAACCCCACCGCCCGGCTGACCAGCACGTCTGGATGCCCGTATGGGACTTGCGGGGTGCGTGGCCCAGTGACGTGCTCCACGTCGTCGACCGTGGTGAACTCCCCGGCCTGCTGGCGCAGCCTGTAGCCGGCACGCCAACCGGCGCGGCACAACGCCGCGTACGGGGCGGGCCGGGCGAGGTCCACGTGGTCGCGCAGCGCCGCCAGGAACCCGGTGAGAATCTCCGCCTCGACGTCGTCGGGGTCGCCTCGGTAGCCGGCACACAGTTGGCGGGTGTAGCGGCGCAGCGCCGGCATCGCCATCCCGACCGCGCCGATAACCCACCGCGGCCCGTCCAGCCGTGCGCGGCGGATGACCTCCGCCCACACCGCGTCGCGCGCCGCAAAGGCCCGGGAGTGCGCCAGCAGCCAGTCCCGCACCGCCGGCAACGTCATCACACCCGGCGGAAGGCCGACGTCCGGACCGAACACGTCACAATCGATCGACAAGGGCTCGGGATCGCTGGTCAACGCGCCGAACGCCACGTCCGCCGCGTCCAACGGAGAGTCCGGCCACTGGATGTTCGACGCAGTCATGGTTGCCACTCCAAGGTCAGAGATGACGCGCCGCCGGATGCCGGCGACGCCTGGGGCACCGATTACGCCACCGCCGACTCACACACGCTCACAGGCCAGGTCAGGGCCGGAATGCCACTGCGGACAAGCCGGCCGGCGAGACGCCCCCGCCTACCGCCCACGCGCCAGCTCCTACGCGCGCGACGCGGGGCTGGGAGCGCCGCTGAGCAGGGCTGTGAGCGACAGGGACACCGGCCCGTCCGCTGCGCACCGGCACGAACACCCGACCTCGGGCGCCCACCACAGCGACCCGCCGCAGCGCGCTCACAGCCACTCACAGCCACTCACAGCGGGTCTCGCGACGGCCGCCGCGCGTGTCCGTTGCCAGCGAAGTTGGACTTCTTGCCATCGAATCTGGTTCGGATGGAGTTTCTGCCGCTACAGATGGTCCGCCCCTGGCCAACGAGTCTGGAGTTGATGATGACGCTGGTGACGGCGGAATCCGTTTGGCCTGGCGCTGAGCTGGTGTTCGTCGCGGCGGCTGGTGCGTAGGCCCACCCGATCGCGGCGCGACGGCTACCACCACGATCAGGGTCAGATTCGGTGGCACAAAGCCTCGAGCCCACCAGTCACATCTGAGCAGGCGAACCGACTCCCCTGCCATCGAAGATGAACCGCCCCTGGTCATCGGGACCAGGGGCGGTTCAACTTCGCTGTCAACGGACAGCGCGGCGTGGGGAAGAGACAGCTCCGCGCGGACGAACGGCGACGCTCCGGACGACGCCCGTGCTGGCCGCCCGAAACCAGCCGATGTCACCCATCAAGGCTCCGGGACAAGCCGCAGAGGTCGCCGCAGTGGCATGACCAGTGCCGGACAGCGCGTGGCCGCGCCGAGGGAAGCCCTCCGCAACGTGACCGAGCGCGCGGCACCACCGGAGCATGACCATCGAGGATCTCCGGTGGACACCGTCAGGGGGACATGGCCGGGCGGCCGCGGCGGCCACGTCGTCCCGGCGCACGGCCACACGCGCCCCGGGACGGCCGGCGCACCCGTGAGACCGCTCCCGCCGCGACCCGCGTCATCGACCGTCATCTCTGACACGCGTGTCCCTCAACGGCGCTGAACAGGACGTGGACACCCGCTGCGGACACGTGGCCGTGTCCCCGTTCGGCGCCGGACATGGTCACTGCGGCCACGTGACGGGTCACGTCGGCGGCATCGGCGCGCGTGCCCTGCGGTCAGCGTGTCCGACTTGACTGCGGTCAGTGTCGCGCAGGGCGCTGCCCCTCCGCCGCGGGCACGGTGGCACCGCACCATGTCCATCGACATTCCACGATGACAGCGGCGGAGTGGAGTGGCCGCAGCATCGACAGGCACCGCTGTTCGGGGTCGTGTGTCCCCGGAATCTGCCGTCCGCGCGGGTGACCGTCCGCCGTTAGTCGCCGCCGTGACCGCGATGTTGTCCGTTCTCAGTCAAGTCGATCCGGGCGGAACGCGCTGAGCTGGGCGGATCAGTTCGATTGAGAATGCGGGTGGTCGGGTTTCTCAGTTGACCTGCTCCGCGCTGGCGTTTCGGGTTGGTTTTCTCAGTTGATCTGCTCCGGGGAACGGTTTGGTCGCGGATCTTGCTGACGATGTAGTCGCGGACGGAGGCCCCTCCTACGCCGCCAACATCCGGGCGCTCGACGCCCCGCTCATCGGCATCCTGAGCGCCGGGCAACAACCGCACTCCGCCACACCGCGCCAGCGGCTCACCGCGCACCTGACCGTCCACGCCGACGAACTCGACCACGAACTCGCCAGCGTCGCCAGCGGCGACGGAATCTCCGGCAGCGCTCACGAACCTGACAGGGCAGCCGGATCACCTCAACTGAGAAAACCCTCCAGTCGGAGCAGAAACATTGAGAAAAGAGCAGGTCAACTGAGAAAGGACAGATGTCCACCGTCTGTGCTGTGAGTGCCTGTGAGCGGCTGTGAGTCAGGCAGGCGTTCGCCAGAGCACACAGCCGCGGGTTTAAGGGTGTCAGCGCACTGCATGCGCGGCGCGGAGCCGACATCACATGAGCGAGCACACGCCGCAGCACCACAACGCCCCTGTCCGCCCCGTCGCCCCGCAGAAGGTCGACCCGACCCTGATCGACCTGGTCGCCGGCGACCCGCCGGTGCCGGTCACCGTGTGGCGCACCGCCCGCGGCCCGGCCGACGCCGGCCGCAGCATCGGCGCCCGACTGGCCTACCGCCTCGTTGCCGCCTACACCCGCCCCGGCGAGGTCGTCGTCGACCTCACCACCGACCACGCCCTGGCCGCCGTCTGCGCGGCGGGCGACCGAGCGCACCACCCGGCCTGGTTCACCGACGCGTCCAGCCTGATCATCGGACCGCCCACTCCGCCGGCCCACCCCGACCCCGCCGCCCTAGGCGAGGACGGCGACGACGTGCCGGACATGAGCGCCTGGTTCGGTGACGACCTCACCAACCCCGATCTGCCCACCGAACCGCCTGTCACCGCGCCCGGCCACACGTCTCTCTCGGAGGCGACGAGCCTGGTGGTCGCCTGCTGGCCCCTCGACCCGGCCGACGCCACCAACCGGATCCGGCTGGCGTGGCTGCTGACCGCCTGCGCACGACTGCTGCGCCCCGGCGGCTGCCTCGTCCTGGTCGTCACCGTCCCCACCGCCGCAGCGGGTGGGCCGGAGGACTTCACCCCGGTTGCCACCGCCGCCGCGTCCGTCGGTTTGGGCTACCTGCAGCACATCGTCGCCGTCGCCGCCGACGCGGAAGGCGACGCGTTCGTCTACCACGTCACCGACGAGGAACTGCTCACCCTCACCCACCAGGCCGACCCGCAGTGGGCGGCGGCGCACCTGCGGGTCCACGCGGACCTGCTCGTCTTCTCACCCGTAGCGCCACGCGGCGGACGCCAGGACGGGGGTGACCGCCGTGGCTGAGCACACCCCGAACCCCACCGAGGCCAACCAGCCGGCCGAGGACAACTACCACGGCCGGCACCGCAACTACGACGGCCGCCACCGCGACACCACGGGACGCCACGCCGTGGAGCCTGACGGCCTGTCGGTCTGGGCGACCGCGCAGCAGACCGGACCGGTACAACGACGCGGCCGGTACGTGCCCGAGTCGGTCAAGCACCCCGCCCGGATGCTCCCGGCCATCGCCGCCCACGCCGTGCACGCCTACACCCAGCCCGGCGACCTCGTGCTCGACCCGATGTGCGGGATCGGCACCACCCTCGTCGAGGCCGCCCACGCCGGCCGCGACGCCATCGGCGTCGAGTACGAGCCACGCTGGGCCAACACCGCGGACGCCAACATCACCCACGCCCACGCCCAGGGCGCCACGGGGCGGGCGTCGGTGGTCCGTGGCGACGCCACCCGGCTGCGGTCACTGCTGCCCGCAGCCCTCGCGGAACAGGTCGCCCTCGTGGTCACCTCACCGCCGTACGGGCCCACCGTCCACGGCCTCGTGCGGCCCGGAGCCGACGGGGTGGCCAAGTTCGACAACGCCTACAACGACGGCACCGACCGCGGCAACCTCGCCTACCGAGACCTCACCGGCCTCACCGACGGGTTCGAACAGATCCTGGCCGGCTGCGCGGTACTGCTGCGCCCCGGCGGCACCGTGGTGGTCACCGCCCGACCGTGGCGCAAGAACGGACAGCTGGTCGACCTGCCCAGCGCCGTGATCGCCGCCGGTGTCCGCGCTGGTCTCGTACCGACCGAGCGGTGCGTGGCGCTGCTCGCGGCGGTCCGCGACGGGCACCTCGTCGCCCGGCCGTCGTTCTTCCAACTCCAGGCCGTGCGCAAGGCCCGCGCCGGCGGCACCCCACTGCACCTGATCACGCATGAGGACGTGCTGATCTTCCGCCGCCCCCAGACCGACTCGGGTTCAGGAATCCTGAACGACGCCACCGGGGGCGGGGTGGTCGCGTGACCGCACCCACCCACCGGTACCTGAGCCTCGGCGCAGGCGTCCAAAGCTCCACCGTCCTCCTGCTCGCCGTGCGAGGTGAGATCCCCACCTTCGACGCGGCGATCTTCGCCGACACCGGCTGGGAACCCACCCCGGTCTACGCCCACCTACGCCGGCTGGAGCGGCTCGCCGCCCCGGCCGGGATCCCGATCGTGCGGGTGTCGGCGGGCAACATCCGCACCGACGCGCTCGACCCCGCGCACCGGTTCGCCTCCATGCCCCTGTTCACGCTCGGACCGGACGGCGAGCGGGGGATGGCCCGCCGACAGTGCACGTCCGAGTACAAGATCAAACCGATCAAGGCGGAGGTGCGGCGCCGCCTGGGCTATCCCCACCCAGCCCGGGTACCGTCCGGGCTGGTCGCGCAGATGGCGATCGGCATCTCGCTCGACGAGATCGGCCGCGCCCGCGACGCCGACGTCGCCTACATGCGAAACGTCTTCCCGCTGCTCGACCTCGGGTGGCGGCGGGAAGACTGTCTCGCCTACCTCGCCAGGCACGGGCTGGCCGACACCCCGCGCAGCGCCTGCGTGGGGTGCCCGTACCGCACCGACAGTGAGTGGGCGCGGCTGCGCCGCGACGACCCGCACGGGTGGGCGGACGCGGTGGCGTTCGACGCGGCGATCCGCCATGGGTCGGCGCGCGCCAACGCCGCCGGGCAGCCGCTGCGCGGACAGTTCTTCCTGCACCGGCAGCGGATCCCCCTCGACCAGGTCACTCTCCGCCTCCGCGGCGAGGAGGCGGACGTGCCTGGGTGTGGGCCGTGGACCTGCCCACATCCCGTCGAGTCGGACGTCGCGGTGGCGACGCCGGGGCGGGAGGTGGCGTGATTGAGCAGCATCTCCCGCCCCGGATCGGATCGCTGTGCGCCGGCTACGGCGGCCTCGACATGGCCGTCGAGCTGGTGCTTGGCGGCCAGCTCGCCTGGTACGCCGAAACCGACCGACACGCCAGCACCGTCCTGGCTCATCACTGGCCCGGCGTGCCCAACCTCGGTGACATCCGCGCCGTCGACTGGAGGACCGTCGCGCCGGTCGACATCCTCACCGCAGGGTTCCCCTGCCAGGACATCTCCAACGCCGGCAAGCGCGCCGGGATCGGCGGCAAGCACTCCAGCCTGTGGAGTGCTGTCGCCGACGCCGTTCGCGCGCTTCGACCGCCGCTCGTGTTCGTGGAAAACGTCGCCGCGCTGCTCCGGCGGGGGTTCGATGTCGTCGAAGCCGACCTGGCCTCGATCGGGTACGACACGAGCTGGACGTGCCTACGCGCATCCGACATCGGCGCCGCCCACCGCCGCGACCGACTGTTCCTGCTGGCCACACCCGCCCAGCGGTGGACAGCAGGTGCGGACGTTGCCGACACCGTGCGCCCGTGACGGCAAAGGCCCCGGCCACCAGTACGGGCTACCCGACCTCATCGAACCGTCCGGATCCACCCACGGCCTGCTACCCACCCCCACCGCGGTGGCGTACGGGTCGAACAAGTCCCCGTCCGCGGGAGCAACCCGCCGGCCGAGCCTCGCCGGCATCGCCGGGAAACTCCTGCCCACCCCGACCGCTGGGGGTGGCACCGGCTACATGAGCGGCAGCAACCGCGACACCTGGCGGCCAACCCTCGAATCAGCGGTCCGCGGCTACCAACCACACCCCGGCGGCAAACCACCGGACCCCCAAGCGCTGCTGCCCACCCCGAGGGCCAGTGACACCGGCACTCCCGGACGCAAGGCGGGAGCAGGATTCCGGCCTCCGCTGTCGCAGGTGCTGCTGCCCACCCCGAGGGCCACCGACGGAGCGAAAGGCTGCCCCGGCCAGCGCGGCTCCCACGGCGACCTCACCCTCCCCTCGGCGGCGGTGCGGGTACCCGCCCGCACCCTGCCAACCCCCCGCGCGTCCGACGGACGCGGTCCCGGACGCCACGGCGACGGCGGCGCGGACCTGCGCACCACCGTCGCCGGCCTCGGCCATCTCGACGAGCAGCGGTGGGGCGTCTACGCCGCCGCCGTCGCCCGGTGGGAGCTGCTGCTCGGCCGACCGGCGCCAGAGCCCACGCAGACCGGGCAGCACGGCAAACCTGTGCTCGCCCCGCCGTTCGTGGAATGGCTGATGGGACTCAACGCCGGCCACGTCACCAACCCGGCGTTGGGGCTGCCGCGCACCCTCGCGCTGCGGGTTCTCGGCAACGGCGTCGTCCCACAGCAGGCGGCAGCCGCGCTGCGGCTGCTGCTGTGCCCGCACCGGTGGAAGGCGTCGTCATGATTAACGACGAGGCAGCGCCCGACCGGCTGGCTGGGTACAGCACCCGGCCAGCCGGGCATCCTCTACCTCCGCGATGTTCAGCGCGGCCTTGCTGCGGCACTCTGGCCAGCATGCCGTCCCGACCTTCGACAGCCGACGAAGCCTACTTCCCGTCTTCCTGTTCGAAAATCGCTTCGACGCGCTCGAGAACCGCACGCCATTCGCGTTTGAGGACGGTCGCGATCTGGTCCTCAAGATCGCGGCGTTGCGAGGCCTCGAACCATTCACGGTTCCGATGCAGTACGCGTCCGAGATACCCCGGCCCCCGCCCCCACTCGTCGGCGTTGTCGGTCCAGAACTGCGGATCCTGCCGGAGCTGGTTACGGTAGAGGGTAAGACCCGTCAGCTGGACCTTGCGTAGCAACTCCTCGTACGCGGTAGCCATGAGCCGATCCGCGTGAGACAGGAGTTCCCCTGCTTCGGGCATAGAACCGGACAGCGTCTGGCATAGCTGGGTGAAGCCCGTAACCGATTCCTGCAATGCGGCCACGGCCAGTTTTCGCGCACCGTAGCCGAGCTGGTGCGTGTAGCTCAGTGATCGCCACTCGCCCTCGCGGCGGACAGCAGCGTTCACGGTGCTCGCATGGGCACGACGGACTTCGTCAAGGAGCGTGTCGTGGACATGCCCGCCGACCCGCGCAGGTGCCGGGTTCTGCTTGATCCAACTGGCCAGATGCCGTCCCGCGTCGCGCTGGACCGCCTGGACCTGCTCCTGCTCAGCGTTCTCGAGTAGAGACCGTGTCCGCTCCAGCACGTCATCCAGCTGACGCTGGAAGTGACGGCGGGTCATGATCACGCTCTCGCGAAGGAAGGTTCGAAGATCGTCAGGGTCGTCTTCAAGGGCGTTGAAAAACGATGCCGGGATCGCAGTGAGGCGGTATGGGGTAAGAGCACTACGGACCTGCTCGTCCTTGAGGTCGTAGCCATCCTGGGCCGTCTCCGCCGGAACTCCGGTCTCGTCTTTGACAGCCAGTGCTTCGTTGGGGCGGGCGAGGACGAGCAAGCTGGCATTGGAGTCGATCTGCGTGTTGTTGATGTCCCGGGCTCGCTTGAGCAGGTGCTGGACCGCCTGAGACGGAGCGTCATTGAAGCCGGAGCACAAGATCGACACCGTGTGTGGATCTTCGAGCAGCACCTCGAGGTCAGCGCGGGCTGAAGGCTGATCGATTCCCCGGGTGTCGATGATACTTACGTCCAGATCGCCAGCATCCAGTAACTCAGGGACAATGAGGTCGATCCGAGCCGGCAAAGAGAAATCTGGATGCCGGCCGTTATTGATCCGCTCGAACGTCGCCTTCATCCACTCCAGCGGAGAGGCGGCAACTGCAGGGCTGTGCCACTCGTCGCGCCGGTCCCGCCGATGCAACCCCATACGAGTCAGCACTTCGACAACGAGATCCCGCCGTACTGGAAACTCTACCGCGAGCTCCTTGGCGGGATCTGTACGCACCAACTTGCCGTCAGCATTCTTGATGCGCTTCTGCGTGAGGCCAGCCATGTTACGGATAGCGCGCTCGATCTCGCGCGGGACCGCCGGGCTGCCGTCTTCGTCGGCTGCCGAGGGCTTCGACTGCAACAGCTGGTCGACGAAGTCCTCTACATCCGAACGGATGTCGTCGTGGGAACGTGGCTCAACCATGATTCCGTGCCCGGGTCCGCGGCCCAGATGGACCTCGCACAGGGTGACCCCACCGCCGCCGGTTTCCAGCACGGGCATGCTGCGACCTTGCGGACCGTCAATCTCAAGGTTCGTTGCTCGACAGATCGCCGTGGACTTTCCGATGCCGATAGTTCCCATGAAGGCAATCCGGTGCTCCCGTCGGAGCAGCAGATTGGCCATACGCAATATTTCCTTGACATATTCTTCGAGGCGGGTGCGAAAGGCGGGAGGCGTCCCCGGAACTGCCCCGGCGGCCACGAGTGCCGCCATCATCCCCTCGGCCCGCCACAGCAGATGCTGATCCGGGTGATCTAGGGATGGCCGCGGGAGATGCCGCCAGTCCCGATTCAGGATGGTAGCCAGGTCGGCCGCCTCGTCGGTACCGATGGCTTCCAGCAACGCTTCCAGTTCGTCACCTGAGACCGGGCGCTCGCCAGCCTCGATACGCGACAGCACGGCCGGACTCCACGTGACCTTCCGGGCGAGCTCCGCCTGCTTCATTCCGGCTTGCTCGCGAAGCTGAGCCAGCCTATGTCCCAGCTGAACGTCACCGACCTCGTGATTGATCAACTTTCCTCCTCCGTCAACGCCGCTGATAGCTTCCAGCAACGTTGCTGCAATGTCAATGCGTCACATCATGGCCTCGTTGCCGACGCGCGGCCTAGCCGTGAGACTGCTTCGCCCCGCCACCTCTGGCTGCCTCAAACCTGTAAGGAGTACACAGCCATGTCGTCCCACCATCCACCGCCCAACGACGTCACATGGACGCTCGACCGGATTCGCGCGCTCGGCGCGGTCACCGACATCGCCACCACCGGACAAATCTTCGGTCTGTCCCGCAGCGGCGCCTACGAGATGGCCCAGGCCGGGACCTTGCCGGTGCCGGTGATCAAGGTCGGTTCCCGCTACCGCGTGTCCGTGGCCGCGATCATCGCCGTCCTGACCGCCCCCGATCCCACCCGCCCGCCGCCCGCGACTTGATCGCCCGGCCGCGGCGAGCGTCGATCAACCACCAGCGACACCCGCAAATCCGATGCCGCCGGACGCGGCATCGGCGCGAAGGAGCGACGTTTTCTGATGGCCGAAGGATCGATTACCAAACAATGCAGTTGCCGACAGGGCGGCAAGCGCCTCGGCGCGAAGTGCCCCAAGCTGCGCCGCGGCAACGGCTGGAACCCCCACCACGGCAGTTGGGCCTACCAGCTCGAACTCCCGCCTGATGCATCCGGCGTCCGCCGGCAGCTACGTCGCGCCGGGTTCGCCACCCGCGAAGAGGCCGCCACCGAACGCGACCACGCGCGGGGGCTGCTCGACCTCGCCGGCACCGACAAGGTACTGCGCCAGCACATCGGCGACCTGCTGCACGGCCTCAAGCCCGGCGAGGCGCTACCCCAGCGTGACATCGTCGCCCGACGCATCCACGCCGGTGTACCAGCCACCGACGGCGCGCTGACCCTCAGCGCCTACCTCACCACCTGGATCGGCAACCGCACCGGCCTCGCCCCGGCCACGGTGCGCAGCTACCGCGACCACATCACCAACTACTGGATCCCCCAGATCGGGCACACGCCCCTACACACCCTGACCGCCGGACACATCCAGACCGTGTTCGCCGCCATCGAAGCACGCAACGCCGAGATCCTCACCAAGCGCGCCAGCCCCGACCCGGCGATCCGGGACACCGTCAAAGGCGTCCGCACGGTCAGCGCTGCCAGCATGCACCGCATCCTCGCCACCCTCCGCAAAGCCCTCAACGACGCCCGCCGCCTTTATCATCACCAACTCGTCGACCACAACCCCGCCGAATCCGTCGACCTGCGCTCCGGCACCCCACCCAAGCCGCGCCTGTGGACCGCCGCCGCCGTCAACCGCTGGCAGCACACCAAACGGCGCCCCAGCCCCGTCATGGTGTGGACCCCCGCGCAGGTCGGTCAGTTCCTCGACTACGTCGACGCCCACGATCCGGAACTGTCCGCGCTGTTCGACCTCGCCGTACACCGCGGCCCCCGCCGAGGCGAACTCGCCGGCCTACACGACTACGACGTCGACCTCGCCACCGGCGAACTCACCATCACCGAACAACGCACCAGCGTCGGCTACCAGGTCATTGAGAAGGAGGTCAAGTCCGCCGCCGGCGACCGCGTCGTGCCCCTCGCCGAGGAAACCGTCGACGTGCTGCGCGCCTACCTCGCCCGACGAGCCGCGTGGAAACTCGCCGCCGGCCGCACATGGCACCACAGCGACATCTTCTTCGTCCGCCGCGACGGCCGCCCCTGGCACCCGGAACTCATCACCGCCCGCTTCGACCGCCTCATCGCCGCCAGCGGCCTACCCACGGTACGGTTCCACGACCTGAGGCACACCGCCGCGACCCTCATGCTCGCCGCCGGAGCCAGCATCAAGGAAATCCAGGACACCCTCGGCCACGCCTCCTACAAACTCACCGCCGACACCTACACCTCTGTCCTGCAGGAACTCAAGCGCTCCACCGCCGAGGCCACCACCAAGCTCATCCCCCGCCGCAACCGCAAGGTGGCATAACCCCGGCCCACCCACCACACGGCAACCATTCCGGGGCTGCGGGGCGAGGTCCGCGGCCGGCTCCGTCCGCCAGCACCGTACGGGTGTCCCTGTTGACCAGGTTCGGCCTGCGGTCGCAGCGGCAGCCCGGGGCGACGCCCCCGGGCTGCGCGCCTTCCCCACCTCGGGTTGCCCTGTAGTTGGAGACGGTGGAGCTGCACCATCTCGCCAATTGATTCGGGAAGCTCGGTCAAGCCGTCGCCTGACAGGTCCAGCTCGTGAACCCCGCCGGCCCGGGCTTCGGCTATCCGGTCGTCTATCGAGGTAAACAACTGTGCACCCCCTGGTCCCTCCCATTGGCTGTGCGGACAGCCGTTGTCATCACTCATCGAATCCAGCTTGGTGGCCGTGGTGTTTATCGATGCAGGTAGCGCGCATGCGGTCGAGTGCGGCGACCATGCGGGTGCCGCCCGAATGCTGGGGGTGGGCGTGACGGTGGGTGGTGATGGTGCGGGCAAGCAGTCTCCGTGCCGGCCCGCAGCGGCCCGCGTCGTACAGGACGAGGGCGAGGGTTGCCTGGGCGGCGAGGGTGGGCAGCGCGTCAGGGCCCTCGGCTTCGCTGTTGTAGCGGATGAGGTCGCTGTAGCAGGTCGCGGCCTCTTTGTGGTTGTCGGCGCGGCGGTGGGCGGTGGCGAGGAGTTTGAGCGCGGTGCGGGCCTGTGGGGAGGTGGCGCCGAGTAGGCGCCGTAGGGAGCGGTGCGCCCAGGCGGCCCAGGGCAGTGCCCCTTGTGGGTCGCCGTTGGTGAGGGTGAGTTCGGCCAGTAGCGCGGTGGCCTGTGCGGTGGCGGTGTCCAGGGCGAGTTTGTGCCCTGCGGGGTCGGTGAAGATCAGCCCGGTGCGCAGGACCTCGATGGCCCGGCTGCGGTGGCCCTCACTGTACTGCCGGGCGTGGTGGAGACGTTGCGCCATCGACATCAACGGCCCGGTGAGCTGCCGCGGGGCGGTCCGCCACGTGATGTGCAGGTCGGTGGATGTGGCACCGATGCTGACGCGAAGCATGGCGCCGGGAGCGTAGGCGGCGGCGTCGGAGGTCCTGCCGGCCGGCACGAGATGTGGCTTGCGGCGCATCATCGCTGCGGCGACAGCGTCGCGGACCGCCTCCGCCGGCACAGGCGCTCGACCGCAGGTGGGCGCGCACAGGTACAGCTGCGCGCAGCCGGGGAGCTGCACCAGGATCATCGGCTGGTCACAGGCGTGGCAGAACAGCAGCCCGGGCGGCACGGGGGCCGCTTGCACCGCCCGGGCGCGAGCCACCCACTCCTCGACCGTGGCTAACAGCAATCCATGCGCGCGGGCCACGTCGCCGACCGCGCGTAGCAGACCCCGCTCATTGGCGTGTCCGAGCGTCGCGGCGACCGTGTCGGCCACGAATGCTGGAGTCCACACGGCGACTGGGCGGGTACGGGTCGGCATGTTCTGCTCCTCTGCTGGCAGGCGTCTGCGGGTGGGTCTTTCGGTCATCCGCGGTCCCAGAGGGTGAGTCCGAGCAGGTCTCCCGCTACGACTCGGATGTTCTCGCCGGCCGTTGGGGATCGCCGTACGCCTTCCACGAGGGGCTCGAACTGGCGCCACCGGAGGTGGAACGCGGCGGCCATCGCGGCGAGCAGCACGAGCGGGTCCGCATCCTGGAGGCCCGCCCGGACCGTCTCGTAGATGGTGGGGTCGTAGGTGGGGATTCCGGCTGCCGCCACGAGACGGAACGCGGCGATCCGATCGTCGTCGGTACGAGCAGCGGACAGCCGCGCGATGATGTCCGCTTCGGTGAAGGTGGGGAACTCGTCTCGAACAAGGGCGGCGAGGGTGTCGGGCTCGTCACCGGTCAAGACCAGGTAGCAGCGACCGAGGGTTGAGCTGTGCACCAGCCGGACCGTCCCCTGGCTGCCACCGTGCCAGAGGAACTCCGGGGACTCATCTCTACGGGCTGCCCGCACCGATCGCCGGTCGGTCGTCCAGCCACGCGCGTCGGCGAACCGTGAGAAGTCCTCGAAGGACACCGTGTCGCGAGGAACCAGACGGGTCCCTGCCACTCGACACTCCTTAAATCGTTCAATGGCTGTCTCAGATCGGCGACGACGGCCCGGATCTGGTTGACGGGTCCCGAGGGTTCCCGGTTCGGGCGTATGCTTGCTGACTCGCGCCGACGCCTGCGTCATGCCCAACCCGGATGAGAGCTGTGGCCGCGGTCGTGGGCGTCCTGTCGTCCGCGTGCCATCAGATGAGGCCGTTGCAGAGGGCGTACGCCACGGCATGGCAGCGGTTGCGCAGCTGAAACCGGTTGATGACGTCGTGGACGATGTACTTGATCGTCCGGGGGGTAGGAGAGATTCCCGGCGATTTCCGCGGTGTCGTAGCCGTCGGCGATCAGGCGCAGCACCTGCGCCTCCCGGTCGGCCAGCCCGGCGAAGGGCAGCCCGCGTGGGCCGAGGAAGTCCCGTTGCAGCACCCCAACCTGCTGCCGGAGCCGGCCGAGCAGGTCCGGCGGAAGACTGCCGTCACCACCAACGGCGGCGCGGATCACCGCGACGAGACGCTCTGGGCTGGCCTCGGACCGCCGGACGATCCCCACAACGCCGTGTTCCACGGCGGCGACCAGGCCAGCGTCGTCGACGTGGGTCACCACCATCCCCGGCGCGGGTGCCTTCCGGATCCGCAGCGTGCGGAGGGTCCGGACGGTCGACTCGTCGACGCTGCCGCCGATGACGAGTGTGGCCTGGGCGCGGTCGGCTTCGCTGTCGTCGATCAGCAGCACCTCCGGCCGGGGCCAAAGCTGGCCGATCACACCAGCGCGGGAGATCACGTCGGTGGAGATCACCGTGACGGGTATCCGGGCCACGGGCTCGCGCGGTCGGGCTTGCGCACGCGGAGGTTCGCAAGCCCCGATCCCGCCTGCGGGCCGTTGGCGGCGCGGATCGTCCCCGGGCCTGCGCTGGGTCGAGGCGTGGGACAGCAGGTTGTCGGCGTCATCGGTAATGACCGTGCCCGTGGCGTAGGGGTGCGGCGGCGGGCTGGAGTCGGTTGCGGCGTCGTCCGTCGGTGATGCCGGCGGCATCACTTGTTGATCTTCCAGCCGTGTCTTTCCGCAAGGCGCGACAGAGTGTCCGAGGGTTTCGGGTCGCGGGGAACAAGGCGCATCTCTGCATGTGTCAGGTGAGTCCATTTCGGATCGCGTACGAACGATGTGGGGTGCGGTTGCGCAGGTGGAGCCGGTGTCGCCGGTGACCTGTTCGGGCTGCGGGTGATGCGGGTGCGTCGTAGGGCGGCGCAGCCCACCCCGTCCGCCACGTCGTGGACCAATCCCCAGCGGCACCCTCGGCCTCAGCTCGCCTCGTCCGAACGACCGGGACGCATAGCTGCGAGCTGGACGACGGCCTCCGCTCTGGCAAGCATCTGCCGGCGTTCCACCTGCTTCGCCGTAAGGCCACCCAGCAAAGCTCCGGTCTCCTTCTGCGTGAACCCCTCCATGAACCGGAGCGCCAACACGGCCCCGCCCGGACTCATGAGCGACCTCAGCACCCCTACGACTCGCTCTGAGTCGAGCCGGCGTAAAACGGCCGCTTCCGCGCTTTCGACTGCGCCAGGATGATCAAACACATACTCGTGCAAGAAACCCGCTGGCATCTCTGGCTTGCGCCGCTTCGATCGCTTGTGATTCCTGACCACTGACATCGCAACGTAGTTCAGCCACGTCCAGAAGGACGCACGCGCGGCGTCGTACTGGCGCAAACTCCGGTAGGCGCACAGGAGCGCGTCGCATGCAAGGTCCTCCGCAACCTCATACGACGCCTCCGGGGCCAGCCAACGCACGACCATGAGCGTGAGCCTGACCCTGTAGCGGTCATAGAGGCTGCCGAAAGCATCAAGATCGCCGGCCCGTGCGCGTTCGATCAGCGCGTGCTCGTCGCACTCGTCCCCCCCGGGCCTCACGCAGCACCCCTCCTCAGGCCGTCGTCGCGCTGTTTCGGGCCCCTACACCATGAAGGCAACATGTCCTGCACTTCCCGCCAGATGTCGCCATGACAGGTCACGGTCATGGTCGCCACGCCGGAAGCCCTCCGACACAGATGCTTAAGGTCGGGCACGCGCTGCCCTGCCACGGTTGCCGATGACTGGCCACCGGCCGAGCGAGTGTGGGCGCGCGGTTAGGCGAGGTCGGCCGTGACGCCCTGATGTTGGCGCCGCCCCCTGTCCCCGGCAGCGGAGCGGGGACACACTCGGCCGAGGCGCTGTTTGCTTGTGGCGCTGGCGTTTCGCCAGGTGTCGTTAATTTCAGCAGCCCGGCACGTGCCTGCGGGGGGAGGTGGTCGTCGTCCAAGGTTGTCATCGTCTTTTTGCCTGTTCCGGGCGGCTGGTCAATTGGTCATCGGCGACGCTGGCCATTCGACTCGCGGTGTCGAGGATGACCTTCAAGTGCGCCCTGGTCGCGCTCGACTGTTCACATGGAATCGTGCTCTTGTATCTGCTCCGCGGTCTCGCGGAGCGTCCGCTCGTAGTCAGTCTCCACGTGTTCCTCCGGTTTCGGTTTCCGTAGGCTGGCCATTCCCGCCGGACTTGAGTCGAACCTGATTCGACCAGCCTTGTACGCGTTCTGAAGTTCTACCGTGAGATGCGCAAAGACCGCTACTGATTGCCGTCGAGGAGATGATCATGCACCCCCTCGGGATTGCCGGTGAGGAGTTCGCGTACAACCTCCAGAGGAATTGTGGGGTGTCCGTACTCCGGAGTTCTTGAGAGCTATGATGCGGGACGGCAGAGGTGACAGCCGAGGTGGCCTCGGTAGCAGTTCACAAAAATTGCCTCAGAATGCAGGCGGGCGGTGACTCGCCATTCGAGCTCGTCGGAGCGGCATACGTCGACGTTCCCTTCGGTACCAGCTCTGGGATGATGGCCTGGTATGAGGTTTCGGAAAGGAGGTTTCCGGTCACGTCTACTCGAATTAGATGCGGCAATCGCAGGAGGGGATCCAAGCCCTGGACCATGTTTCGGGGAATGAAGCCGGCCCTGAGCAGCATCCGTGCCACTGGCGATAGATCGTTAAGAGAGCTGTCGTTTACCACGAGCGTGCCGAGTCGATTCAGTTCCGACAGCTCTCCCAGATCGGCGGGGTCGCAGCCGACCAGGATCAGCATTTCAAGAGACCGGCACCCTGCTGATTACTGTCAGGTCCACCGCGTCCCTGACGTGGCAGCTCAGTTACCGCATTCTCCTCCGATTGAGTGAACGGTGGTTCGTGCCCGACGGCCCTTGCGATCGCCTTTGCTATTGCTGGATCCACGCGTTCTCCTATGCGGTGTGGCGGGTGAAGGTTTCCGCCACGTGCAGGTGGCCGGCGGGCACGCCGGCTGCGGGGAGGCGTAGCCGGGCGTGGGTGATCAGGTCGGGTGGGCCGGCGACGAAGACGTGCTGGCCGGGCTGGTAGTGCTGCAGGGCGAGGGTGAGCACGTCGCCTTGGGAGGCCGGTTCGACGAGCGGGTCGTTGGAGAGTGCGGGGACAACGGTGAGCCAGTCGTGGTGGGTGGTTTGGAGTTTGTCGAGGGCGACGCTGTCGTAGAGGTCGGGCATGGTGCGGGCGCCGACAACGAGGGTGACCCGGCGCCGCGGCCGGATGCCGGCGAGGTGTTCGGTGACGGCGCGTAGGGGCGCCAGGCCGGTGCCGCCCGCGGTGAGGATCAGGTCGGTGCCGTGGGTGGAGTGCAGGCGGACGGAGTTCGCGGCGAGGTGTTCGACGATGGCCCGCAGCGGCGCCAGTCCGGTGCCGCCTGCGGCGAGGAGGAGGTCGCCGTCGTGGTTGGGGTCGAGGGTGAGGCCCATGGTGTAGGGCGCTCCGAGCCACAGTTGCTCGCCGATGGCGGTGTGGTGGGCGAGTAGCGGTGAGACCGGTCCGGCGGTGATGGCGCGGATGTGTAGCTCGATGGTGCCGTCGGGGCGGAGCGCGTTCGCTGGGGAGTACCACCGCCACACGCCGGGCCGGCGGAGGGTGGTGACGGGGATGGCTTGGCCGGCCTGGTAGCGCAGTCGGCGTCGGGGCCGCAGGGTGAGGATGGTGATGGTGTCGGCGGCGTGTTCGCGGTCAATGATCTCGGCGGGGGTCCAGGCGGGGCCGCCGCCGATTCGGGTGGCGGCGCGGTGGGTGAGGTTCAGGGCGTGGCGGCCGTGGCGCTGCCAGTGGTCGGCGGTCTCGGGTGTCCAGCCGGAAGTATGGCGGGCGATCGTGGCGATCAGGGCGTCAAGGAGAAGGTCGTGGTGGTGGGGCTGCATGCCGAGGTGTTGGTAGGTGGGGGCGAGGGCGGCGAGGAGGGCGGTGCGGCCGGCGTGGTGGTCGTCGCCAGCGATGAGGTGGCCGAGGGTGGCGAGGAACAGGGGCATCTCGCGTTCCGGCAGCGGTGGGCGGAGTCGGTCGGCGAGGGTGGACCGGAAGTGGTCGGCGGCGCGGTGGATGAACGGTGTGACCGCCGTCCAGGAGGAGCGGAGCGCGGCTAGCTGGGGCGACGGCGTCACGACGCCGCCTTGGTGTTCACCGGCCATGCCTGCGGGTTCGCCAAGCCCGCGAGGGGTGTCCTCTCGATGTGGCAGGGTCGAGCGCCGGTAGCGGTGGCCGCGAGACCGGTCAACGCGGCGCGCAGCATCGGGTGTGAGACGTGGCGGAGGCCGCGGGCGGCGACGGCCTCCACCCCGCCGGTGGTGGTGGGCAGTTGGTCGGTGTGGGGGTGTAGGCGGGCCCAGGTGAGGCGGCCGGCGATGGCGATCGGGGCGAGATAGCCGAAGTAAACGATGAACAGGCGGACGGACTGTTCGGCGGTGTGGTGGGCGCGGCGGTGGTCGGCGAGGGCGTCGTAGACGGTGATCATGTCGAGTTCGTCCCACAGGTGCTGATCCGGCGGGTTGTGGTGGACACGCTGGGCCGCTGACCGGTAGTAGACCTCGGCCAACCACCTGTCGGGTAGGGCGGCGAGGAGGGCGGCGACGGCGAGGACCGCGGCGATGGTGTGGCAGTGGCCGGCACCGTGGCGGCCTTGTACGGCGGCGAGGGAGTCCAGGGCTTGGTGGAGGTCACGGCGCTGCCGCGCGCTGGTCGGGTCCGGGGTGCGGCGGGCGAGGGCCTGGAGGGCGGCGTGTGTGGGGTCGGGGGGTGGCGTCTGTCGTGGAACGGTCCACAGGGCCAGGGCCCGTTCGGCGATGGTGGTCACGTCGTTACTCCGATGCGTGGTTGTTGTTGGGTGCAAACGGCGGGGTGGTTGAGGCTGGGCGGGGTGCCGAGCGCGGCGGTCACCGTGCTGGCTAGGGGGTCGCCAGCAGGGAGATAACGGCTGATGCCGGTGCGGGCGGCGTGCAGGCAGCGGGTGGCCAGCCGGTGGTGTCCGCAGTCGCGGTAGAGCCGGCCGAGGCTGATCAGGGTGTGCATGCTCAACCGGGGGTGTTGGCCGTACCGCAGGCGGGCGGCGGCGTGAACGGCGGCGAGGTCCCGCAACCCGGTCGCGCAGTCGCCGAGGCTGTGTCGGAGCTGGGCGAGGTCCGCTCGGGCGCGCAACGTCTGCGCGTGGTTGACGCCGACGGCCCTGGTGATGGCGGCGATGAGGTCCTGGTACACCGTGACGGCGAGGTGCGGCTGGCCGGTCTGCGCGGCCAACGGAGCCAGTAGGCCTGCGGCCCGTACCCTGGTCGGGTCGTCGACGGGCAGGTGCCGGCACTGGTGGTGGGCGTACTGCGCCCAGGTGTAGGCGTCGGTGAGTGCACCGTCGGCCCGCAGGGCAGCGCTGCGGCGCAACGCGTCGGCGACCACCTGCTGACAAACAGCCGCAGCGCTCGCTGGCGCGTGGCGATGTGATGAGGCCGCTACGGGTGGAGATGTGCCTCGGTCTTGCAGGGTGTACATGACTCCGTTCCTCTGGTTGTGGATGAGGTGTGGCCGGCGACGAAGGAGTTTGAGGAAGGTCCGCCGCCGGCCGCCGGCCGGCGAGTTGTTCCTGCCCGCATTGGAGACCGGTGGACAACGCGGGCGGGAGTGCGAAGGACGACTCGCGGTGGTCAACCACGGCTACGTCGGAGGCGGCTGACCAATCCGGCATCACCCCTCCGACGCGAGGCTCTCCAACGCGAAGAGCACTACGTGCTGCCAGAACATGGCCGGGCTGTCGAAGGACGGCGGGTCGATGTCGCGAATCTCCCCGACCAGGCGGCGCACCTCGTCCCCGATCTCTTCCGCCATCTCGTCCTCGTCTTCGCTGTCGAGCAGGTCGAGGTCCTTGAACTTCAACCGGAGCTGGTACATGGTCTCGATGAATCGCTCAAGGGACGTGTTGACCAGTGCGAACTTTCGGTCGCTGCTGCCCGGCTCGTACCAGTGGATGCGGTTGTCCGCCCGCGACATGCAGGCGACGCCGCCCATGCCCGCGGCGATCACGATGTCGTCCCGGACCTCTGGCGGGAACTTGTCCGGAGTCTCGGTGTCGAGGGCTTGGCTGATGGTCTGCGGGGAGTCGGTCCGGACGTTGCCGAAATACAGTTGGCCCAGGAGTGACTGGGGCATGCCGACCTCGGTCAGCAGTCGCCGGTCCTCGGGGTCGGCGAAGTGCTGCTCGGCGACCTCCGGCGGCATCGTCTCGACCTGGAGCGAGCCGAACGCCGACACCAGTTCCGCGTGCGTGACCGTCTCGGGCCCCTTAGCCGGCTGCGGCGAGTTCGTGTAGGGCGACGGCGGTGCGGTGGCGTTCGCCGTATGGAGCGGAATCCGCCATGGTGGCGTGCCTCGGTGTTGCAGGGTGTGCATGGCTCGGTTCCTCTGGTTGTGAATGGGGGGCGGCCGGCGGCGGAGGAGTGGAGGAAGGCCCGCCGCCGGCCGCTGGCCGGCGAGTTGTTCCTGCCCGCGTTGGACCCGGAGCAGGAGCCGGCTCGGCAGTCATTCGGGTTGACTGCCACCGCCCCGGGCCCCGGCGGGCGGGGTGTGCGCCGCTGCCGGGGATGGGGCGGTTCACCATCTGGGCGGTGGAGTGTGTCCGCCCTGCTGGTGGGTCAGGTGGTTTCCGGGTGAAGGCCACGGCGAGGACGGCCACCCCGGCGGTGCGGCTGGCCCACCGGCCGCCGGCCACGGTGGGTGACAAGGGGTAGGGCGTCATTTGGGCCCCCTGCCGGTGACGGCAACGGTGTCGTGGGCGCGGGCACTACGCACAGCTGCGGGCGTGGTGCCGATGGTTGCTTCACGCCAGGCGTCGACCACGTCGTTGGGGATACGGCCTATCGGCTTCACCTGGTAGCCGTTCTCGGCGGCCCAGGTCCGTACGGCGGCGGCGTCCACCTCGCTCTTGGCGCCTGCTGGCCGGGCCAGGGTGGTGGTGGGAGGTGTGGGAGTCGCCGTGGCGGCGGCGCCGTGGTCCAGGTCGTGGAGCCGGGCGCGGGCGTCGGCGAGTTTCTGTTCCAAGCTTCGATCTCCGCGTCGATCCGTTGCCGGCGGGCCATGTACTCGGTGTGGCAGCGCTGGGCAGATCGGCCGCGAGGGCCTGAATCTTTTCGGCCAGTGCCCGGGTTCGGCCGTTTTCCGATCGCATGGCGAAGGAGAGCAGGTGATCGACGTTGACGGTCAGAGTGGCGGGTTCTGGCGGGGTGGGTGGGCTCGTGCGTCCGGTGGTTGCGCGGATACCCATCGGCACAGGTGTGGTGTCGCGTTCGCCCTTGGCGAGTCGTTCCAGATGGGCGCGCGTTTCTGGCGGGAGAAAGTCCTGCAAGGCTGTCGTCATCGCGGTTACGCAAAGTCCGGGGGGAGGGGTTAGACGGGGTGGTGGTGAGTGACGATGTCGAGGGCATCTCGGGCCTCCGGACAAGGTGTGAAGGCGAACTGCCCCAGGTCTTCGCAGCCGCGGCATAAGCCGTCATCGCCGGCCCGGTGGACTGTGAGCGTGGTTCGGACCCGCTCGGTGACGGTGTGGTTCACCTCCTGCGGCTGAGGGCCGGAGCGTGCGGGAAGGACGCGGGCATCAGGCCGGCGTTGGCTCCGGTGTCGTGCCACTGGTACTCGGGGTGCAAGACGTAGCCGGGTCGTCATGTTGATCGCCTCCGTGGATCGGTAGACGGTGCCGGAAGAAGAACAGTCAGTGCCCAGCGGTACTAGCGTCCGATTCGGGCGAGAGCCGGGGCCGCGGGATCAACTCGGGCGGCACGGCAGCGGTCACCAAATCCGCAACAAAAGCGTCGATCTGGCCGCGGGTGATGCCGGGCATGCAGATGATGTGGCTGGTGTCGCCGTCGGTGGCGAGCAGCCATTTCTTCCGTACCGGTTCGGGTGGGGTGGGAAGGACGACGGTGAAGGCGTGGGGGTGCCGCCAGGCGGGCCAGCCGGCGGCGGTGAGCTGGTAGACGGCGTATGCGGCGAGGGTTCGTGCTTCGCTGGCACGCCAGCGGTGCCCTTCGCGGCCGTGGGTGGCGATGGCGTGCCACAGCAGCGCGGCGGCCAGGCCGCAGCGGGAGCCGGTGATGGTGGTGTCGAGGGTGTCGGTGTAGGCGACGTGGTTGCCACTGGTGCGCGCCCTGTCGCGGATGAGCACGACCCCGCACGGGGTCGGCACGCCGAGGAACTTGTGGCCGGACACGGCGATGCTGCCGATGCCGCCGGCATCATCGAGGCGTAGCTGGCCGTCGAGGGCGAGCGGGATGCCGGACAGGGCCGCGTCAACGTGCAGGTGCCCGGCAACGCCGTGCTCGTCGAGGACGGCGCGGATGCGGGTGCTGTCGTCCACCGCCTCGGTGAGGGTGGTGCCGGCGGTGGCCACCACGATGGCGGGCCACCGCCGACGCTTACGGACCTGCGCGGCCAGATGCGCGTAGTCCATCTCTCCGTCCGGACGCGCGTCGACAACCACGCTGCGCGCGCCGAGTATTTCCACCGTCTTGGGGATCGAGTAGTGCGCGGCAGCCGAGTAGTAAATCCGGGCGGCGGGATGACGGCGGTGGGCGGCGTGCAGGGCGGACAGGTTGCCTTCGGTGCCGCCTGTGGTGACGTAGCCCCACCGGTCGTCGGCGGGCATGGCCAGGATGTCGGCGACCCAGGCGACGACGGCCCGCTCCAGCACCCGCGTGTGGGCGAGCCCGCCCTCATCGCCGGGGTCGCCGATGTTGTTCCACAACCGGTTGCCGAGGCGGGCCATGACCTCGCTCTGGTCGAGGTCCACCGCCCCGGGGAAGCCGACGCTCGTCGCCGCTGCCGCATCGGCCTCGCGTACCAGGTGGTCGAGTACTACGGTGACGTCGACGGGCGGCCGGCTCAGGTCCGCGGCATCGGCGAGGCTGAGGGTCGGGGTGTGGGTCACGCCGGCCGCCTGGCGAGCAGGTGCGTGGCGAGGATGCTGTTCAGCGCGATGAGCCGGCGCCATATCAAGCGGGTCTCGTCGTCGCCCTGCTCGGTGAGGTTGGAGTAGGGATTGTGGTAGGTGATTCGGTCCGGGTCGAGGGTCTTGCTGCAGCGGATCCCGGTGTCGCCCAGGCGGGCCTCGGGGTCACGGTCGATGTGCATGACGGTGCCGTCGACCATCACGGCGTAGCACTGGCCCTTGAGGTTGAAGGCCGACATGTAGCGGCCGGCGGCAGCCCCGTCACGTAGCGATGCGGCGACCTGGTACCAGCGTCCCCGGTCCGAGTCGAGGGTGCTGACACCGACGCCGACGTATGTGGCGCCGGTGGGCAGGGTCATGTCCCCGCCGTTGACCATGGAGCCCTGGGGCCCGAGAGGACTCCAGGCACGGCCGAGGGCGGCGATGTTGTCCGCCGCTACCTCCGTCAGGTCGCCCAGCAGCCTGGGCAGGTCGTCGGAGTCCGGTGACTGCGGCCAGGTTCGGGTGGCGGTGTACAGCTTGTAGCCATGTGGCTCGGTCAAGGCGTTGCAGGTGAAGAACAGCATCACGGCGTGTGGGCTGACCGCGTCGCGCCGGCCGAACGCCTGGTCAGCCGCGATGAGGTGGCTGCTGTTGGCCCGCTTGCACCGGTACGCGATCTGCATCCGCAGGTCAGCCTGGCGGCGGACCCCAACCTCGGTCTCGTCATCGACATGCCTCGGCCCCGCCGGGGACAGGGGTGAACTTGCTCTCGGAGTCGGGGGTAGGGACGGGGGAACGGCTGCGGCCGGGGGCCGGTGCTGCTCGGCAGGAACCCGGGCCGCCCCATATCCCGGCGGTGGGACAGGCACCTGCTGGCCGGCGGGCGGCACCGCAGGCGGGTGGGCCGGCCGCCAGGCGGGGTCCAGGGGATCAACGCCGTAGTGCCGACCAGGTGAAGGCATGGCAGCATGCGTTCTGATCATCGCTCCCCCTAAATCGAGATGCTCATGGAATCGGGGACGGCGTGGATTTTCGGGGTGCCACGGCCGATGCCGACGTAGACCTCGGGCCGCGACTGCCGCAGCAGCGCCGCCCAGATCCCACCGATGACAGCGGTGGCAGCGAGGATCGCGGGCAGCAGAAACGGATACAGCGACCCCGGCGCGGCACCCAACAGCGAGCCGACGTTGCCGACCATCAGGGCCAGCACCACCACCCCGCCGAGCACACCCAGCACGGGCGCGAGCCGCCACTCCCACATCCCGGGCCGCTGGCCGCGCACGCTGGTCGGTGCCCTGAACGCGGCCACCGACGCGGCCAGCAGCAGGCACAACAGGCCCATCGCACCCAAGGCCGACAGCCAGGTGAACATCGCCGCGATGGGGTCAGCACCGCTGAACGCGAACGCGCCCACCACCACCGCAGCGATACCGGTCTGCGTCAGCGACCCGCCGCGCGGCGCCCTGACCCGAATGCCGCTACTGGAACGCGCTAGGCCAGCGGGGAGCACCCCTTCGCGGGCCATCGCGAACACATACCGCGCGATCACGGCGTGGAACGCCAGCATCGACGTGACCATCGCGAAGACCAGCATCAACTCCCCGAGGACAACCCACACACCGCCAAGACGTTCCAGAACCGAGAACGGCAACCCTCCCGCCGGTCCAGCGGCCACCTCGGCAACGGACTGCGGACCGACCGCCACCCCCATCGCCCACGCGGTAACCGCATACACCCCGCCGAGCACGACAACGCCGCCGATCGTGGCCCGGCTGACCGACCTGCGGTCGATAGCCTCCTCAACGAAGGACCCCACCCCGTCGACGCCCATGAATGCAGCCACGCAGAAGGCGACCGCACCGCCGATGCCGCTGACCGCCAACCCCGAGGCGTCGAAGCCCTCCCAGGACGACCCACCGTCCGCCGGCTCGCCGACACCGGCCAGCACGAACACGGTCACGATCAACAGGGACACTGCCAGCACGGCGACCAGGACCCGGGTGGACAGAGCGACCGCCCGCACCCCCAACACCCCGACCGCTGCCAGGGCGATACCCGCCCACACCCACCAGCTGCCGCCGAGGTGCGCGGCCATCGTCGCCCCGAACAGCCCGTACAGGCTGGTCTGGATCGCGTTGTAGGCCACCAGGGCGACCAGGCCGGCGGCAACGCCCCAACCACGACCCAGGCCGTTCGCCAGGATGCCGTAGTAGGCCGCCGGATGCCCGACCTGGCGGGCCATCGCCGTGTACCCGACCGCCAGCACCGCCACGACCCCAGCGACCAGCAGGAAGGTCAGCGGCAGCGCGGTCACCTTCGTCGTCGCATACGTCGCGACGATGCCACCGGCGAGCACCACCATCGGCGCCGACGCCGCCGCCCCGAACACCCACAACCCGAACGGAGTCAACGTCCGCCGCGCGAGACCCACCTGCACATGCGTCGACCTCACCGCCACTCCCCCCGCTTCGGAGAGTCCGGGCACGACACCAGCCGGCAGCCGTCCACCGAGTGCCGGTTCACGTCGGAGGCGTTGGCGGCCACGAGGTACACGGCCGTCGGTCGTACCGGGCCGGTGCGCCAGTAGCCCTGGTCTCGGTCGAGCCGGCGCTGCGCGATGGCGGCGTCGGGCGTGAACCCGAACAGGTCGTGGGTGCCGTTCGGCCATTCGCGCCGGATCGCGTGCCCCCACGCGTAGGCGTCCGACGTCACGTCTCCCGCGTCCGTGACGGCGACACCAGCACGTGCGACGCCCAGCAGAACCGGCAAACATCGCCCCAAGCTGGGCAATCGTGGCGGGGCCGAGGTGGTAGGCCCGGTTAGGGTCAGCATGAGAAGTCCTTCCTTCAGAGGGGTACAGCGAGGCTGCCTGCCGGCCGAGAGAGTCACACCGGTCAGGCGGTGAACAGATGCCAAGAAAGCGCAGTCAGGGAGAGGTCGGTGCGGCTGCCGGCATCACCGCACGGCGAACAGGGATCCGATGAATCCGGACCCGGCGAGGCAACTCATCGCCAGCAGACCCGCCGGGCCGCCCGCGAGGCTCACGCCACATCCGCCACACCGCCGGGCCACCCGGCTCCAGCAAAATCGGCACCCGCGGCCTGTACCCGAGGCGAGCGAGCAGACCCTCCCGGGGCCGATCACTGACCAACTCCGCATACGACGGCAGCCCCTCAGCATCGAGACCACGAAGGTGGCTGGCCAGCACCGCGCTCCCGACCTCATCGCGATGCCCAGAGGCGACCGCCAGGTGGGCCAGGTAGTGATGCGGGGTGTGAGGATGCACCGCGTCGACGTACGCGTGGAACGCAGCGAACCGGTTGGCGTGCGCACCAAACAGCCGGTCCAAGTCGTACGCCCAGGGCGCGGACGCCGGTGTTGGTTCCGATCGGCGGTACCAGACCGCCACAGCGGCACGATCGCCAGTCGTATCGACATGGCCATGCTCCATCGCATGTGCCAGCACGAACTCGGCGTATCCGTGCAGGACCCTTCTGCGAGCGGCCACGTCTGGTACCAGCCACGCGCCCAGAGACCCGGCCAACAGCGAATCGGCGAGAAGCGCGGCCAGCGCGGCGCTGTCGTCACCGGTCGCGCGACCCACAGCCGTATTGATCGACTGCATGTCGGTTTCCCGCCGATCGGAATCGCCTCGTCCGACGGGTTGGCTTGGGGCACGTTCCGGATCGGCAGCGCTTGGTGTCTCGCCGGTGCTGATGAGCGAGGTCATGGGTAGGCCGGCTCGCGTCATGGTCACCGTCATGACGGCTCCTCAACTCGTGCGGCGTTCGACTGTTCGGACCATGAGGCCAAGATTTCGCGCAGCGCGTCGGTTCCGTTGTCAGTGAGCTGCACGGTCAGACTTCGTGAACGCGGCACGAGATCCAAGAACCGCTCACCGATGAGAAGGTGCACAGTCGTGCGGATCGCCTCAACGGACACCAATGGCAGCGCAGTGGCAAGCTCGGCAACCGTCCACGTGCGATCTCCCTCGTTGAGCAGCCGCGAATAGATGGCGCGCCGCGGAGGGCTGTCGACTGCCAGAACCTGAGCGTGGAGAGGCATCATGGGACGTCTGTCCCTACCGCGTCCAGCCCTCTCAGCGCCAAGCGTTTGCATTCATCAGCAAGCCGGGGACAATCGCCGGCGGTGGCGGGGCGGACGCCCAAGGAGACAGCAGGGACGGACATCAGACCTCCCGGTGGTGGGGCGAGGATCGGCACGACGACCTACAACCAGCAGCGTGATCAGCAGGAGCTCGACTCCCCTGGCAACGGGCACGAGCAAACCTTCCTCGACGAGCTGGCTTCGCCGTCTGTCGAACCGCGCCGCGGCGGCGACGCCTAGGGCGTCAATCGGCGCGGCCAGCACGAGATCCGCACCGTGATCGAGCGTCGTATCCGAAGCCGGAAAGATCGACCACCGCTGGTGGGGTGCGAATCCGGTCGGTTCTCCCCGGCAAACGTGGAGTACAAGCTCGATTGACTTCCGCAACAGCGACGGCGATCGCTAAGGTGCTACTCGATGTGAGCATGCCGTGCCATGGAGGTGAGGATGACGAGGAGCGCGCGCAGCTACCAACGAGAGGCCGATGAACTCCGCGCCAGCGGCTGGACCTATCGGCAAATCGCCTCACACTGGCAGCAGCGATACGGCTTCAATCCAAGAGTCGCATTCCGTCTTGCTCATGGGTTGACGCAGGCAGATGTGGCGCAGCGCTGGAACGAGCAGTGGCCCGACGCTGACGCTCCGAAGACGGCGAAGCAGATCTCCTACTGGGAGATCTGGCCGGGCTCGGCGGGCCGGGCACCATCGTTGGAGACGTTGAACAGGCTGGCGTTTCTCTACCGGTGTTCGGCTGGCGAGCTACTCGGCGGCGAGGACCACAGCCACCTGGACACGACGGACATGCGCCTGGGCCAATCAGGCACTTACGTGAGCGGCGTTATTGCGGGGACGACAACCGGTGCGCTTCCACCTGTGGACGCGATCCTGGGTCGGGTTACCGAGCAGGTCGTTGAGGACTTCGAGGTACTGACGGACACCTACCGCCTTATCGACTACCGAGAGGGCTCTGGCCGGGTGAGCGCGGACATCGCCGCTCACCTACGCCGGATGCTGGAGGTCAGCAACCGGACAACCACCAGCAGAACCCATCGCCGGTTGCTGCGGGCTGCTGGGGACGCCGCCCAGTTGGCCGGCTGGCTCGCGATCGACGCGCAGAGGTACGACCAAGCCGAACGCTACTGCCGGCTGACCGTGTCGCTCGCTGAGAAGACCAACGACCTTGCGCTACACGCATACGCCCTTGGCGTGATGAGCTATATCCACTTGCATTCCGGTGACGGCAAGGCCGCACTCGGTGTGCTCGACACCGCCCAGGCGGTGGCCCGTCGCGGTAGCCCTGCGGCTGTCAGATCGTGGCTCCACGAGGCCACCGGTGAGGCGTACGCGCTCCTTGGCCAACCACAGCCCGGCCTCGTTGCGCTGGCGCAGGCCGAGAGAACCTTCGACGGCGTAAGCGCGCACGCTTCCCCAGCCTGGTTGGGCTTCTACAACGCAGACTGCCACGCGGCCCGGCTGAAGGGCCGGTGCCTGACCCGTCTACGCCAACCCCGCGACGCCACTCGTGCGCTGTACGAGGCACTCACGCTTCTGCCGCCCACTTTCGTCCGGGAGCGAGCCGGAACCTTGATCGATCTTGCTGGCGCATATGCGCAGATGGGGCAGGTCGAGCAAGCCTGCGATGCAGCGAGCCAGGCCGACACCCTTGCCCGGCGCACAGGCTCAGAGCGCAACCGCAAGCGCCTCCGTGAGCTGCTAATCGATCTCATGCTGTGGACCAACATCGACTGCGTCCAGAGCCTCTACCGCCAGGTGCTGCTTAACTAGAGGCGTGTTGAGGGCATTCCGCGCGAGTCGCCGGTGAACCGAAGGGCCTGGGTCGAACTCGTCGCCCTCGCCGCCTTGTGGGGTGCGGTTTACCCATTGATCGAGGTCGCGCTGCGTGACCTGTCGCCCACAGTCGTTGTCCTCGGACGTGTCCTGCTCGCATGCCTTCTCCTAATGCCGCTCGCCATCCGGTACAACGCGTTACCGGATCTTTGGCGGCAACCGAGGGCAATCATCGAGACCGTCCTGGTGCAGTCGACCATCCCACTACTGCTGCTGACCTACGGGCAGCAGTACGTCCCCGCTGGTATCGCCGGCATCCTGGTCGGGGCGCAGCCGCTGTTCGTCGCGATCCTCGCCTACCGATACGCCCCTGACGAGCGCCCCCAGGGCTTGAAGGGCGCCGCCGGCATCGCCATCGGCTTTGTCGGACTCATCCTGCTCTTCGGGGTTGACCTCCGCGGCGGCCGACTCGCCCTCCTCGGCGGCGCACTCGTTCTGGCCGCCGCGCTGTGCTACGCCGCCGGCACCATCATGATCCACCGGCGCCACGCCGCCGCCCCGCCGTTGGGCGTCGCCACCTCGGCAATGCTCGTCACGAGTACCGTGATGATCACGCCCGCCACGTTGACGCTGCCCGGTCACTTACCCAACGCTGGTGTGCTGGCGGCCATAGCGTTCCTCGGCATCGTATGCACCGGCATGACCCTCGTGCTCTTCTACACCTTGATCGCGCGCACTGGCCCGGCCCGAGCGGCACTGGCGTTCTATCTGTCGCCCGCCTTCGCCGTTGCGTTCAGCACTGTTTTCGTCCGCGAGCGAATTACCGTCTCTGCCGTCATCGGCTTGGGAGCGATCGTGGCAGGCTGTCTTCTCGCAGCTCAACGCGCGGAGCCAACGCCCGCGTAGAGATCGATGGTGCTGCAACTCCACGCGATCCGTGGAGTCCCGCCTATGGCGGTGGAACGGACGCCGGGGTCGGCCTGCCGCCGCTCGACGCATCATGCTGGATTTTCCTCACTCCGATCCGTACAAGCTGGTGGTCAGGGGTACGGGAAGGCGCGGGCGCATGCACTACCTGGCGGGAGGAGGCGAGCGCACACGATCCTTAGCAGCGGTGACAACAGTGTGCCATCGGCGCTCACCGGGCTCTGGGGCCTGGGCCACCTCGCCACGCTCGTCCTGTTCGACCGCACCGCCAACCATCAGCTGAGCGCCGATCACCCGATCGCGGCACCGCCGGCACGGCCCCTTTCCGATCACCACCCGGCCGCCTGAAGCCGGCGGACCAGCCGGCACCGCCCCGCAGTATCGATCGCCCCCTGGGCCATGTCTTCATGCCCGGCTGCCCTCCGACTCGCGGGCAGTTCCTCTAGAGAAGGCCCCTTACGCCATATGTCCTTTAACTTTGATCCCCGGTGGTTGTCTCGATACCCGGCGCAAAATCCGGTCGGCGACGCGGTGTCCTCCTGCGTGTTCTGCGGCATTGCCCTCGGCGAGGTGGAAGCGCACGTCATAGCCGAGACAGCGGACACCTTGTGCTTCCTGGACCATCTCCCGGCGACCTACGGGCACGTCCTCGTTGTTCCCAAGCAGCACTTCCAGGACCTGCTCGACATTCCGGAAGAGTCGTTCCAGCACGTCATGGCAACCGCGAAGCAGGTAGCGATCGCTCTGCGGGACTCGTGCGGCGCGTCCGGCATCAACCTGGTTCACGCCACCGGTCAGGCCGCCCATCAGACCGTCTTCCACTTCCACGTCCACGTCGTGCCGCGCTACGACGGCGATTCGATCGTCGTCTTCCCTCGGCTGGCCGATCCGGCCCGCAAGCACGAGGTCGCACAGCGCCTGCGCACGGCGCTCAACGCCCCACAGCCGTCCAAGACCGAGGCAGAAAGCAGCCAACCGTGATGATTTCACCGGACGACGCTGTCGCCCAGTTCACCGAACAGGGCTTCGCGCTCCTCAAGCAGGCCGTCCCGGACAGCGTCGTCAGCACGCTGGATACGGCCGTCCGCAGGCTTACCGACGACCGCGGCCCCGCCCTGACGCACAGCTCGTTCAACACAAACCCGGCCCTGACCCACGTGCGTGACGCCGCGAACATCGTCGCCGAGTACCACCTGCTCTTCGAGTGCGGCGCCCTGATGTCCGTCCCCCACCGGATCCTCAACGGGTCACTCCAGGTCTTGGGCACCGAGGTGCTGCGGCGGGGGATTTACCAGGAGGCCCACGAGCCGTGGCACCGCGACTCCGGGCCCTACCTGGAACGCCCGTACGACGAGCTCAACGGGCCGCTGCACCTCAAGGCCCAGGTGTTCTTGACCGACACTCGGCCCAAGGACAGCGGCAACCTCGTGCTCATCCCCGGCTCGCACCGGTGGCCGGCCAACTATATGGACGACGCCTACTGGAAGAGGGCGAACGACGCCCTCGCCCAGGGCTCGCTTCCCGAGGGCGCCCTGAGCATCCACGCGGAACCCGGCGACGCGGTCGTCTTCGGCAACACCATGTGGCATGCCGTGCTGCCCAACCGGACCCAGGAGCGACGCAGCGCGATCATCCGCTTCGGGCAAGCGTGGCTGCGCCCGTACGACCACCCCTGCGACCCCGCCACCGCGGCCGGCCACCTCTCTTCCCAGAGCCGTCGGCTGCTGGGTTACCACTCCAACACGGTCAACCCGGTGGACCTGTACAAGGACACGACGAGCAGCGAGAGCTGGGGCGCGTGATGACGGACTTGCCGCAGGTCGTCACCGTGCTCGGGGCGACCCGGAATTTCTTCAAGGTCGGCCACTACACGCTGCGTCGACTCGCCTCCGATGCGCCGCGGCTGACGCTACGCCTGGCCATTCCGGAAGCCCGGATCGCCGGACGAGCTGTGAGCGACCTCGAGGTACAGCTCCGGGACTGGGAGCCGGCGGAGCCGGCCTCGCTGGCCGAGGCGTTGGCCGGGACGGAGACCATGCTGATGGTGCCTCCGATCGACCGGCGAGTCGACATCGGCGGGATGTACCTGCAGGCGGCGCAGAAGGCCGGTGTGCAGAGAATCGTCTGCCTGGGCATCCAGTTCGCCCCAGGGCAGTGCACGATGGCCGACGAAGCGGCAGCGCTGGAAGCACTCCTGGAGAGGTCCGGGATCGCGTTCGACGTGGTCCAACTGCCCATGTTCCTGGAGAACATCCTCTACCAGTGCCAGTCGATCGCCGAAGCGGGGTCGTTCACCTTCCCCGTCGACGCCGACCGCCCGTTCTCCTACATCAGCTGCGACGACGCCGCCGATCTGTTCTGCCGCAAGATCCTGTCTCCCGACTCGGTGGATCTGAGCGGCGCCTTGATGAGCCATCACACGCAGGCGACCTGTGCCCAGTGGGCCTCGGCCCTGAGCCAGGCCTGTGGGCGGCCGATCACGTTCGTGCGGCAGGCAGACGAGCATTTCGTGACCAGCCTGGCCAAGTACGGTATGCGCCGCGGTGCCGCGGCGCAGGTCCTCGGTTTGTGGGGCCGGATCGGCGCTGAGGGGGACGCCCCGGCTACCCGGACGGCCGAGCAGCTTCTGGGACGATCCTCCACCGATCTTGAGACCTGGACGACGGCCCACGCCTGCTGCTTCGGCCCCGAGTTCACCTCGTGCCCCCATCCGCACCCGCCCACTCAGCACATGTTCGGTCCCGCCTGAGAGGCGGACTACCGGGCGCGGCGCGAGTCCCCGCAGGGCCCGCGCCGCACCCCGCCTCCAACTGCGGCCCGCGCTGCGGGGAGACGACAGCTTGTTCGAGTACAGGCATTCGGCACCGGGGCGCGACGGACGCTCTCCGCCCGGGTGCAGACCGAGACCACTGAGGACTTCCCCTATGACCCTCACCAACTGGGGCGGCAACGTCACTATCGCCGCCCAAGGCGGCTGGACGCGTATCACGTCCCTGGAACAGCTGGAGTCGATGCTGACGCGCGAGGAAGGAACCGTGCGCGTCCTCGGGTCCAGGTTCACCTACCCGGCCCAGCTGCGGTGCCCGGACGGGACTCGCGGCATCCTTCTCGACCTTCCCGGCCGCGGAGTCGGTGCGCTGCGTGGTGAGAACCTGTACGTCACCGGAGACACGCTGCTCGAAGACGTGTGGCGGGCGTTCGACAGCCACGGTCTGGAGCCGGCCGCATGTCCGCCAGTGATCACGAGCCAGACGGTCGCTGGCGCGCTCGCCACCGGCACCCACGCACAGGGTCTGTCCAGCGGCACCTTCTCCGACTGCGTGGCCGCCGTCGAGTTCATGGACGGGACTGGCACCCTGCACCGGCTCACCCCAGCTGACGCCGAGTTCGACGCGGCCGTGCTCAACCTCGGGTGCCTCGGCGTGGTCGTCGGCCTGGAACTTCGCGGTCGACCGGCAAAGGAGTTGCACTGCACCCGTTTCACCGCCTCGGAGGACAGCCTGCCCGAGCGCTACGCCGCCTGGAACCGCGAATCCGTGGCCGCCAAGAGCTGGTGGTTCACCGAGCACCAGGTCGCGCACACCTGGGTCGCCGACGACGACAGCTGGGCACCTACGGCCTCCGAGGCCCAAGGTCCGGCTGACCTGGACCGCATCGTGACCCGCACCCGCCGCCAACTGATGGCCGACATCGGCGACGGCCAGGGTCGGACGCCGGCCGCCCAGACGCTGGAGAAGTTCCTCGGCGCGAGGGACTCCAAGGGGACACTCCACGAGATCTTCAGGAACGGCATCCCGGCCCCGCAGCTGAACATGGAGATCGCCGTTCCCCTGGACGCCGTCCCCCGGGCGTACGCCGGTCTCAAGGAACTCCTGCGCGCCTCTCCCTACAAGCTGCACTACCCCGTTATCCTGCGCACCACCGGCCCAGCCCGCGGCCACCTGAGTCCCACGCTGGCAGTCCCGGCCACCTATTTCGGCTTCGTGTCCTACATGACCGCCGTCGGGTCGATCACCACCGCGCGTCCCTTGTTCGATGACATCCAGCGCCTGCTCTACGGTCTGGGCGGCAGGCCGCACTGGGGAAAGTACTTCACTCCAGAACTGCTGCCCGCCTCCAACACCGAAGGCTTCCACCGGTTCCGGCGCGCTCTCAGCAGGTTCGACCCACACCGACGCTTCGAGAACGACACCTTCTACCGCACGCTCGGGCTCTCCCCGGCACGACCCGGAACTGATGGACCGGCGCCGTTGCGCCGCACCCGCCTGCCGGGCCAGCGGACGGAACCCCGCCCGACTGCGCCCACCCGACACCAGGGGTAATCACACCAGCGCTACCGCCATGTTGTCAGTGGCACTCAGGAGAATGGGCGGCATGACGAAGCCTTCCACAGCGGCGCCCGCTGTCGACCTTACTGATGAGGCCGCCTACCTTGAAGCCGTCGCGCAGGCGCGGAAGGCCGCCGATGCCTACTACGGCTCCGGCGAATCAGGCCTGGACGACGAGACCTACGATCGGCTGCTACGCGGTATCACCGCCTGGGAGGACGCGCACCCCGGGCAGATCGCGGCCGATTCCCCATCCCAGCAGGTCGCGGCAGGAGTGACCGCTGGCGACGTCGAGCACACCGTTGCGATGCTCAGCCTGGGAAACGTCTTCTCCGACGAGGAGCTGACGGCGTGGGCCGTCTCGCTGGAGCGGCGGCTGGGCGGAGCGGTGGCAGGCTGGGCGGTGGAGCCCAAGCTCGACGGTGTGGCCCTGGCAGCCCGCTACCGCGAGGGTCGACTGGTTCAACTGGTCACCCGGGGCGACGGGACGACCGGGGAGGACGTGTCCCACGCGATCGGGGACATCATCGGCCTGCCCATGACCTTGACCGAGCCGGTCACGATCGAAGTGCGAGGCGAAGTCCTCATGACCGAGGAACAGTTCTCCGCCGCAAACGAGCTGCGCACCGCACACGGCGCTACGGCCTTCGCCAACCGCCGCAACGCCTCCTCGGGCTCACTGCGCGCCAAGGACCGGGCCTACAGAATCGGGCAGACCTTCCTGGCCTACACCGCACTAACCGACCCCGGACACACGGACGACCCCGCCCTCGCCAGACTCACCCACACCCAGCTCGTCGCCCGCCTGGCCGCCCTCGGACTGGGGACGACGGCCGACACCCCGCTCGCCACCCGGGCCTACGCGACCCTTGACCAGGTCGTGGACCGGGTGCACGAGATCGGCGCACTGCGCGCGCAGCTCGACATCGAACTCGACGGTGCCGTGATCAAGGCCGACAGCCCCGCCGACCAGATCCGGGCCGGAATGGGCTCCCGCACCCCGCACTGGGCCACCGCCTTCAAGTTCCCGGCCGCCCAGAAGATCACCGTGCTGCGCGCCGTGGAGTGGAGCGTGGGACGCACCGGCGTGATCGCCCCACGCGCCGTCCTCGACCCCGTGGACATCGCCGGCACCACCATCACCTACGCCACTCTGCACAACCCGGCCGACATCGCCCGCCGCGGCCTGATGCTCGGAGACCACGTCATCGTCTACCGAGCCGGCGAAGTCATCCCCCGCGTCGAAGGCGCGGTCGCCGGCCTCCGCACCGGCAACGAGCGGCCCATCGACTTCCCCGAACTCTGCCCGCGCTGCGGCTCCGGCATCGACCGCAGCCAGGAGCGCTGGCGCTGCGCGCGGGGACGCGCCTGCGGCCAGAAAGAGGCGATCCGGTACGCCGTCGCCCGCGACGCGCTCGACATCGACGGCCTCGGCGAGAAGATCATCGTGCAACTCGTCGACAAGGGGTTGATCGAGGACTTCGCCGACCTGTTCACCCTCACCCGCGATCAGCTGCTCACCCTGGACCGCATGGGGGCCAAGAGCGCCGACAACCTCATGGCCGCCATCAAGGCCGCCAAGACCAAACCCCTTAATCGCGTCTTCTGCGCCCTCGGCGTCCTGGGCACCGGCCGTTCCATGTCGCTGCGCATCGCCGCGCACTTCGGCTCCATGCAGGCCATCCGAGACGCCGATGCCGTCGCTCTAGGGCAGGTCCACGGCATCGGGAACGAGAAGGCCCCAGTGATCGTAGAGGAACTGGCCGACCTTGCCCCGGTCATCGACAAGCTCGTCGCCGCAGGTGTAAATATGAACCAGCCCGGCTTCGTTCCCTCTGCCCCCACAGATGCCGAGGCCGATGCGGAGACGTCCGCCCAAAAGGCGAAGAACGAGCTGCCATTGGCGGGCATGACCGTGGTGGTAACCGGCGCGATGACCGGGCCCCTCTCGGACCGATCCCGGACTGAGATGACCGAACTGATCGCCAAGGCCGGGGGACGCGCGTCCTCAAGCGTCTCTGCCCGCACCCACCTCGTCGTCGCCGGAGAGAACGCCGGCAGCAAGCTCGACAGGGCCCAGGCATTGGGCATCGAAACCATCACACCCGAGGAACTCGCCCAGCGCCTCGCTGGCCATCTGGCGTGAATAGGGGTGAATGACCGTCTATGGCTACTTCACCGCATGGACCAGCGCCGACATCTTCACCCAGCTCAACTACCAACTCACCGGACTGGCCCGCGCCCTGGTGGGCGCCCGGGTTTACGGTGCCCACCAGGGGTGGTGTCCCGGCCGTGGCTTGGTGGTCAGGCGGGGCAAGACCTCAATAGCTCGGGTTTTTGGCTAGCTCGTTGGCGTAGGCGCGCGCGTCGATGGCGTCCAGGACGGCCAGTTCGGCGTTGTCATCGACGTGCCCGAGGGCCGGTTGGTCCAAGACTGGGTCCAGGACATGGAACTCGCGGGAGTCGACGGCTTCGCCATCACCACGAACATCGACCTGGGCGTAGCCGGCTTCCACCCTCTCGACCAGGCACAACTCATCAGGTCGTGGACCAAACCTCCGGTCGCGGTCTCCGGCGGCTTCGAACCAACCGACGTCGAAGCCAGCAGACGACGCTCTGGGACATCCTCGTCGTCGGTCGCGGAGTCACCGACTCCCTGGACCCCGCCGTCGCCGCGCGGGACCTCGCCGCATCGATCGCGCTCACCGAAGGAGACCGCTCATGATCATCACCCCGCTCACCGTCGACCGGATCCCCGACCTCGAGAAACTGCTGGCACTGGGAGAGCCGTACATCAGGCTGCGTGGCTCATCGGACTACTGGCTGCACGCCACGCTGTTCGCCAACACCTGCCCACTCGCCATCACCGACGGACAGGTCGTCGGCAGCGTGATCGCCTTCCGAAGCCAGGTCGACCCGTCAGAGATCTACCTGCAGGACGTGATGACGCACCCCAACCACCGCCGCATAGGAATCACGCGGGCGCTCGTAGAAGACGTTCACCGCCAAGGCTCCCTCTGGGGATGCCAGCGCCTCTTCCTCACATCGGAACCCGACAACCACGCCGCGCACAAAGCCTGGCTCGCCATGGGCTTCAGCAACGTTCCCGGAGACACCACGGAGCAGGGCGTGTCCGTGATCTACAACTACAAGGGGCCAGGGAAACACCGCGCTGTATATGAGCGACAGATCGGCGCCTAGCATCACGCAACCCGCGCAAACCATCGCCAGCAGTCCCCCATCGCGCTGCGAGCCGGTGATCAAACTCAGGTTGGATCAGGAGGCCGATTCCTTCGGCGTCGGAATCGACAGGGCCGAGCGAGAGTTCCAGGGACGAGATCCGCCACTGGTACACCCACCGCGACCTGCTCGATGTCCCGGCGAGACCGTCATCCCCGAGACCAGCACTCTCGAACAGACCGTCATCACGATCCTGCACGCCAGCGGCCTAACCGCCGTCGCACCGCAGATGCCCTGCCCACTGCGCTGCCGGCACTGCGCCCGTGAATCCAATCAGACAGCCGCCGCTGCGGTGGCACCTTGACAAGCGCATGCCGGGCCCACGCCGCACCGCAGTACTGGCATCTCAGACCCGCCCATCCTCACCGTGAGGCGCTCACCGCCATGGGAACTGCCCGCTGGGGTCATCGGCCCCCACTGTGTCTGGCTCACACGATGCGCCACCGACGGCAGCACCCACCTCGCCTGCGTTACCTCGATCGCTACGCGCCGCAGCTGCGCATCGCTCTGCACGTCGCCCGGCCTTGGCGGGCAGCCGCCCGTGGCGGGACCATCTATCAGCGGCGGCGCGTGAACGACGCGCGCAGCCACGACCGCGCGGTAGGGTAACCATTCGCATCGAAGGCCGCCTCTTACGGTGTTCGTCCCCTACGCAACGCCGACCGAGGCGCGATGGCCCGGGGAGGCGACGGCGATGGCAGACCCACACGAGGTGAGCGAGGCGTGGCGCGCTCGGCCAGCAGTTGGCCGGGTACCGCAAGGCAGCCGGCTACACCCAGCACTCATTGGCGCCCAGGGTGCTCAGCGGTCGCAGCACGATCGCGAACACCGAAGTCGGACGGCAGCACGCGGACCGAGCCTTCTGGAGACGCTGTGATGAGGTCCTCGACACCAACGGCGCACTCACAGCCGGGTATGACCAGGTCGCTGCCCTCCAGCAGCGGTACCGGCGGGCCAGGGGCACGGCAACCTTCACCACTGCGCTGACCGAGGCGGACACGGCCCTGGTGTCCGGCGCACACGGCGGTCCCGCAGGCGAGACGGATATCGTGATGGCTGTGGCAGACGGGCGAGGCCGACAGGTTCAGGTCAGCCGCCGTGCGCTCCTGCAGGCGGTCCCCGGCGGTGTGGTGGCGTCGCTGGCAGGTGTGGATCCGCTGGCTGCGGCGACGCGGGCGGCCCAGGTGGATCCGGCCATCGTGGAGCACTTCGCGGTACTGCGCTTGGTGCTCGTGGAATCCGACAACCGAGTCGGCGCCGCAGCAATCCTCCCGACAGCCCGGCAACAGCTCGGTCACATCGCCGACTACCGCCGAGCTGCCCGAGGTAGCCTGCGCGACACGCTGTTGAGTACCGAGGCGCGGTGGGCGGAGCTCGCCGGCTGGCTCAGCGACGACCTGGGCGACCGCGACGCAGGCGACTGGTGGCTCGCCCAGGCATTGACCATGGCCCAAGAAGCCGGCGACATCGAGTTCACCGCCTACGTGTTCGCCCGCCTGGCGCAGCAGGCCACAGACGCCACCGACCAGGACCGGGTACTCGGACTCGCCCGTGCCGCCGAACGCGCCGGCAGCACCCGAAAGCAGGTACGCGCGTTCGCGGCGGTGCAACGCGCGCACGGCCACGCCGTCGAAGGCGACGCCGGCTCTTTCCGCGCAGCCATCGACGATGCCCAGCACCTCGCTGCCGCCACCGAAACAGATGACAATGGGCTCGGTTCGTTCTGCACCACGGCGTACGTATGCGCGCAGGAAGGCGATGGCTGGCTTCGGCTGGGCCACCCCCGCACCGCCGTCCGATGCTTCCACCAGGCTCTCGACACATGGCCGGAGACCTATCGGCGCGAGCGGGGCCGCTATCTGGCGCGCACCGCCGTCGCCCACGCTGCCACCGGTGAACCCGAGCAGGCCGCTGCCGCCGCCCTCACCGCACTCAACCTGGCCCGCCTCACCCGATCAGCGCGAGGTCACCGCCGTCAGCCGTCAGCTCACGGCGTTCTCCACCGAGCCCGGAGTGCAGCAGTTGCACGCCGCCCTGGCCGCCTCCACAGCGACGGCATGACCGACAACCCCAAGCCCAGCCACCGCGTCGATGTCGCCTTCGTCGGCCGGGCCAACATCGACCTGACCATCCACGTACCCCACCGCGCCCGACCCGGCCGCACCGCCGTCGGCTCGTCCCTGACCGCCAGCGCCGGGGGTAAAAGTCTCAACCAGGCCATCGCCGCCGCCCGCTGGGGCGGACGCGCCGCCCTGATCGCCAACGTCGGCGCGGACACCTGGGGCCACCAGATCACCACGGCGCTGGCCGACGTCGACGTCGACACCCACCACGTCCGGCTCGTCCCCCACGCCACCACCGGGGCAGCCATCATCGAGGTCACCCCGGACGGCGAAAGCTACATCACCCTCGCCCTCTCACCCGCCACCGAACTCACCACCGACGACATCCACCGCGCCACCGCCGCCCTCGCCACGGAAGCGGTGATCGTGCAGCTCGACCTCCCGCCCGAACCCGTGACCACACTGCTGGGTCACCGCCGCGCGCCGATTGTCATCGGCAACCTCGTCCCCCACCCCGACCTCGACCCCACGCTGTTGGCACAGCTCGACGTCCTCGTGGTCAACCAGCACGAGGCCGCCGCCATCCTGCGCACCGCCACCGGCAACCCCCTCGACGCCGCCGCCGCGCTGCAGCGCCTCGGGCCCCGCACCGTCGTCGTCACCGCAGGCCCCAGCGGCGCCGCCTTCATCCACCCCCACGGATCCGGCACCATCCCCGCACCTGCCGTCCCGGTCGTCGACACCACCGGAGCCGGAGACGCATTCCTCGGCTGTCTCGCCCTCGACCTCGCCCGCCACACCCCGCTGCCCGACGCCATCACCACCGCCGTCCACGCCGGCTCCCGCACCGTCGGACACAGCGGCGCCCACACCACGACACCCCAGATCCCCTGATGGGAACTCTTGTGCGAAAACGGCTAGGCTAGCCGCTACCCCAGTCACCAGCACCCAGGCGGTGAACCTTGCCTATGCTGGGGACGATCATCGTCGAGAGTCTGGCCCTGAACACCGCGATCGACATGCCGTTGACCCTGCAGCGCATCCACCGCATCCCGGCCTGGAACGCCGCCGGCAACCAACCCGCCCAGTGGACACTGATCGACTTCACCTGCCCCGACACCGCAGGAGACGAACTCTCCCGACAGCTCGCCAACGCGCTGGCACCTGGACGCTGGTACGCCGACTACGCAACCGATACCACCAGCTGGGTTGTGTTCGCCGGCCGCATCTTCACCTATCCGCGAGGCGACGACACTGGCCGACAGGAAGCAATCACCTACGCCCGCACAGTCGGCGTACCCGACGCACAACTGGATTGGCACCGCTGACCGCACAGCCAGCCAGACCTGCGCCGTCCCCGATCCGCACGGACCCGGAGATGCGTGGCCTCGCCCCGCGCGTTGAGCGGCTTCCGCTGCCCAACGACGGTGCACCCTAGCACCACCGGAAGGTTGGCGTAGGGCGGGATACCACGACGATCACCTACGATGGTCGCTGGAGGAGGCGAGGGAACATGGGATTTTGGATAAGGCCATTGACATGGGGGACATCCTTCACTGGCTTCCTGGCAGCGGCAGTCATCACCTGTCTAACTCTGTCTTGGCAGAATCCCGGATCGTCCGGCTTGTTCGAGTTTGTGGCCTGCACCTTACTCATCGCCGCCAGCCAGTATTGCGGATTCACAGTTCCACCGTCGCACGCGGTCCGTGTTCATCCTACGCTCACAGCGATCATTGTCACGACGCTGATCCTTCCGCCCGCATGGGCGCTTCTGGGAATCCTTGTTGGCATGACTGCTGGACAGGTTCTCCGCGCGGCGGGACGAAGGCGAAGGCGTCATGGAGGCCCAACCGGCGTATACGAGGCCTACAAATTTGCAACTTCGGCGTTCGCCGCAATCATTGCTGTCGAGCTGGCTGCACGCGTTACCGGGACATCGCCGTCTCCGTTTCCACCGCACGCCCCATGGTGGATGGTACCCGCAGTTGCTTTTATCCCGGGGTTAATAGCCACGGCGGCGGAAATGGCCATCGAGACGACAGCCACCGCCCTACGGACGCGCGCCAACTGGTTCGACGTCGCACGGTCGGCATGGATCTTCCGGCTGACAATCGCTGGCCTGCAGGTCACCATGGCCAGCATGTTAGTGGGGATAATTTCTGCTCACCCAGGCGCGCTGCCAGCAATTCCAGCCGCGTTCCTCGTTACGTGGGCCATCTATCGCCAGATCGTCAAACTGGTCGCAGATCGGCGTGCATGGGAGCACATACTAGCCATCTCGGACGCACTGTCGGACCACGACCTGACGACGGTCCTACAAACCGCCACGCACGGGGCGGGCCATGTGTTCTCTGCTTCAGCAACGGAGATCGAACTACAGGTAGCCGGTCAAGAGTCCAGGTTAGTCCGCGCATACGACACCAGCCCATACGATGGTCCACCGAACGGCGCTGAGCCACTGCCCATCCGCCCGTCGAAGATGCTGACAATGGCCGGTCCTGGCTTCCACTTCCACTTTCGTCTGTACGCGGCCAATCCCAACATCCGCTCTTCCAAGCACGGGGCGCGAATCCTTAACGCCTTCGCGGCGACCCTCACGACAGCAATAGCCAACGCCCTCAAATATCAAAGCCTAAAGCACTACGCCTTTTGCGATGCACTCACCGGCCTACCGAACCGTCGAGGGCTTATAGAAGACCTGCAACGGCGAGCCGGTGAAGAGTTCGCCGTTGCAATCGTAGAGATAGGAAATCTTAAGGAGATTAGCAGCGCCCTCGGACGCTCCGCAAGCGATGAGTTGTTGCGAATTATCAGCGACCGACTCCTCCCCCAAGCGGAAGAGTCGCATATCGCAGCGAGAGTTGGCGGCGATTGTTTCGCACTAGTCGTCAGCCAACCGCACGCCAGGGACGCAGTGGCCTATATCGAGGGCATCCTTCGGCGCACACGTCTCGCGGTCGACATTTCGGGAATTCTGACTACAGTACGGGCACACGCGGGTATGACGTTTTCGACAGTTGAAGATACGGTCGAGGCAGTGCTCGATCGTGCCACCGATGCATTGACGCGCTCCCGCAGGGAGATGTTTCAGCCCATCGGAATCTCGCTCCTGAACGGTGTCTCCGCACAGGGCGACGTACGCAGACGAAAGCTGCTCACCGAACTACCGGACGCGATACAGGCTGGCCAGATCCGCGCCATGTACATGCCAGTGGTCGATCTCATTTCTGGCGCTCCGGTCGCGATCGAGGTCACGCCTGAGTGGCTGCACCCGCAACACGGAGAGCTTCCAAGCTCGGAGTGGTCAGAGCTTGCACGAAGGGGCGGACTGACCGGCCAACTAACAGCAGAGATGCTTCGGCAAACTCTCTTGGCGGCGGAGGTCTGGCGTGCCGCCGGGTTCGATCTACCTGCCGCACTTACCGTGTCCGGGGAAGAATTGTCGCTAGACCACCGCTTACCCGCGCGGATCTTCGGTCAACTCCTAGGAGCCGGAACCTCGCCAGATCGCCTCATACTGGAAGTCGCGGAAACCGACCCCATAGTAGACAGCTACATCCTAGACGAGCTTCGTGCGGGCGGAGTCATGCTCGCACTCAAAAACTTCGGTAGTGGGCGTTGCTCACTGGCGACACTGGGTCGGATATCATTCCAGGGCGTCATGATTGATCGGTCCTTCGTAGCCGACCTACATTCACGGCCCGCCGCCGTCGTAGCCAAAGCAGCCGTGGTTTTGGGCGGCGACCTCGGCGTCAATGTGGCTGCGGAAGGCATCGAGTCGCACGAACAACGCGTACTTCTCGCAAGCATGGGATGCCGTTTTGGCCAAGGACCATTGGTCGGAGGACCAACAAAACTAACGACTTTACTTGCGACGCTCAGAGAAGGCAAAGATTCCCCTCCGGGGCTAGCCCTGCCACCGCTCTCCAGCTCGGATCTGGTCGTTCCTCTCATGAGCCGACGCGCGTCATAGCCGTCACACCGGCGAATCATCCAGCGGCTACGATCAGCGGGCGTCCCCGTCGCGCTTCCTAAGACAGCAAGAGTGCAAGCGGGGACGCCACGACGCGCTCAATCGCCAATTCCGCTTGAGCCTACGTTAAAGTTTTTGCGCCGCCCCCGCCAGTGAACCCGACTGGACAGGGTCCGAGACAAACCAGTCAGGATCGTCGGGACCCAACTCCGGCCGCCATTGCGGCAGCCACACCAGGCCAGGATCGATCAGTTGGAAATCACCAAAGAATCCCAGAACCTCGTCGTAACTCCTGACGACCGGCTTTGGGGCTTCCGATTCCCGAAATGCCGTCTGTATCTTCTGCGTTTGACTCTCCGCGTACGACTCTCGGGCGCCGTGAGCCAGCACCAGGACACTGCCGGGTGCTAGCCTCTCGCGCAGTCTCGCCATCGCTTCATAAGGTCGGTCATCGTCCGTCAGATAATGCAGTAGCGCTACGGCCAAGAGGACGACAGGCCGGTTCAGGTCAACAACCCGGTTAAGCTCCTCATCCGCCAACACTGCGTCTGGATTGCGAGCGTCGCCCAGGATGGCAACGGCATCCGGATTGTCGCGAAGAATTTGCTGGCCGGTCATGACCGCAACAGGATGGATGTCAACATATACGACGCGAGCATCTGGACGATGCGCCTGCGCTATTTCATGAACGTTCCCTGTTGCGGGGATTCCAGAACCCAAGTCGAGAAACTGATCGAACCCCTCATTAGCAAAATGCCGCACGGCCCGCCGCAAGAATGCCCGCGAGGTCTTGGCCATCTTAGCCATCGCCGGAATGACCTCAAGCGCCTTAGCAGCCAACTCGCGATCAGCGGGAAGATTGAACTCGCCGCCAAGCAGCGCATCATAGAGGCCTGCAGGCGTTGCGCGCCCCCCTCTCTCTGGCGGCGGAGTCCAGTGTGACCGTGTCATGAAGTCGCGCCTTCCTCGTTAGGTCTGACCGGAAGGGCATTCCCGATCCTGCCTGTACTTACGACCTACTTAACATGACCTGCGCGCCCGCGTCTGCCCCAGGGACCCTTAACCACCAATCTAAAGCATTTGCGACAAAGACCATGACTGAATACCTTTTGATCGGATAGTGGCAGATTTGGCACTTGCGCGAGACCCAGTAAACTGCTTGTGGCCTCCATCGCCCGTCCAGCAATCCGGGAGGGAGCATTGTTCCTCGAGCGAAGGGCAGTCTGCCGACAGCTACGCCGGCTTAACCTCCCCGAGCCGCCTGCCCCCTACACCGCCGAGGCGTGGTGCGCGCTCATCGCGGCCCACCGTGGCCAACCGATCCGAGTATCGGTGCAGAACTTGGGCCCCGACCTTCCTGCCGGCCTTTTAATCGAGACCGAGGGCACCTACGCAATTCTCGTCGATTCGGCGCGCCCGACTGTTATGCAGTCACATTCAATCCTGCACGAGCTTGGCCACATCCTCCTCAATCACACCGGCGACGCAACCGTCCGCGTCGATGAACAGGAGGAACGAGAGGCCGAGATCGCTGCGGATCTGTTGGCTCTACGACTCCAGCGGGCTGCTAGGGGACGCCGACGCAGACGGATATCAGCGAATAGAAACAAGCCCCTTGACGTATGCATTCGCCGCCTCAACCAAACCTCCGACGATTTGCACCTCACCTGGCTCTGGAGCCTGCTGCGCAACCGCCTACCGGAGATATCGCTCAGAGGCCCGCGATCCCAGCACGACTTGCCAGTAGATTTCCACACCTCTAGCAGCCGGTACCGAGTCGTCATCGAAATCCACGATGGCCTCCACCAGCTTCAGACCCGACACGTCGATAACGTTCGGCTTGCAGCGATTGCTCGCGCTCATCGATACATGGTGGATCCGGATGAAGCGGAACTCATCGGGGAAGCGACCGCGATTGCCTACGCACTCGCTAGCCGGACGGAGGCGCCCACACAACAGAAGAGTGAGTCGACTCGTCTTTTGACGAGTCAGACGATCACCGATTGGGAGGTTGAGGCTGCGCGCCTTGCCAAGATCGCTCGATTGCTCTTTATCTCTCCGATCGTCAGCGCAGAGCTTGCCCGGCATTCGGTCTCTCGGCCGCCGGGGCTGGTTCTAACTGACGGTTAATTGGAGCGAAGCCACTGTGCTCGCATCCTTCCCGCATAGCACGTACAGGTCTCGAGCGGCCGAGGCCCGTCGGCGTCAACCAGACAATCGCCTGTTGCGGAGACTCGATCCAACACAGTCCCCAGAGGCTGATGCAAGTACTTCCGGCGGGTGTCCTCGGAACACCCCGCATGGTGATCGGAAGATTGAGCTGATCTCAGCGACGCGAATGTGTTGATTGGTGCGACACGGATGAAGGCACTCAGGCCGGACAGTGCTGGAAGTGGACGTGAGGCCCTCGGTAGGTAGTTCTCACCACAAGATCACCCACACGGTGAGGACCCCCGTGATCGCCTATCGTGCCATGGTCGACGTTCCGAGGGACTCGTGCGGTACCTCGGCCGGCTGCTTGCCGCGGAACGCCGAGCCAAGGGGACACGGCGCGGCACCCGCGCGTTGACCTGCTTCTACCAGGCGCTGCTGGTGCTGGTCTGGTTCCGCAAGGCCGAGGACGTGACCCTGCTCGGCGCCGGGTTCGGCATCTCCCGAGCGACCGCGTACCGCTACCGCGACGAGGGCATCGCCGTGCTCGCCGCGCAGGCGCAGGATCTGCACGCCGCGCTGCGTCGAGTCGCCGACGACGGCTGGTCCCACGTGATCCTCGACGGCAAGCTGTTCGACTGCGACCGGCTCACCGAGACCACCCTGTCCGTGAAGGGCGAGACCATCGACGCCTGGTACTCCGGAAAGCACCGAGACTTCGGCGCGAACATCCAAGCGATCATCCGCCCGGACGGGCTGCCGATCTGGACATCGGCGGCGATGCCCGGGCACCTGCACGACACCAGCTGCGCCCGCGAACTCGGGGTGACCGCCACGCTGAACTGGTCCGCCGCCGAACTGGACCTACCCGCCCTGGCCGACTCCGGCTACGAAAGCGCAGGCCACGGCATCAAGACCCCGGTCAAGCAGCCCACTGACGGCAGCCGACTCGCACCCGACAACCGCGCCTACAACCGGCTGTTACGCGGGCTGCGCTGGCAAGGCGAACGCGGCTTCGCCATCCTGATCGGGCGCTGGAAAACGCTACGCCACACCACCGCCAGCCCACGCCGGATCGGCGACGTCGTCGCCGCCGCACTGCACCTGACTCATTTCGAGTACAAGTACCTACCCGAATCTTATTGAGATCGCTTCATTGCCCTGTCACAGGCAAGCAGCCCGCCGCGCGGAAACTGATTGTCCGGTGCCCGGTCGCGCAGGCCGCTCCTTGCGCCCGCTACGCACACGCCCGGCAGCGTGACCTTCACCCCCGTGCGCCCGCCACGTGTGGCCTGGCGCGGGTGCACGGCCTCCGCCCCCGACAGTATCCGCAGGTCAGCCGCATGTCGCCAAGGCTGATTGCGGCAGGGCTGTGCTGCTAGAGCTAGCCGGAAATATGGACACCGCGCAGGCGGGCATGCTGAATTGATCCCACTGATGAGACCGCCAACCACAGCGTAGGCACAACAGTTTTGTAAGCCTGCCGCCCAACGCGGGCAGGATGGCCGACCGCGCACTGAAACAGGTTGACACAATGATTCTTTTGCCTTTTCCATCGCGGATTATGCCGCGTTTGTCGCGCCGGTCGTCCGCAGTAAGGTCGGGCCGGTCAGCGGTGGCCGTGCTGTGCAGTCTCGGCGTCGCCGGGCTGGCTGCGGCAGGGTGTACCCCGACTGGCGACACGCCCGCCCCCACTGCCGGCGCGACGTCGTCCGCCGGGGCAGGCCACCCGACCGCGGCGGCCACACGCCCGTCTCCCGCGGCCTCCTACCGGCCGGTCAGCGGGCTGTGTACCCGCCTCGACCTGCGGGCGGTCGCCGACTTCGTCGGGCAGGTCGGCGCCCAGCAGGACACCTCCCGCACGACGGGCAGCTCCGCCAGTCTGGCGTGCTCGGTCACGGTCGGGCGCCTGCCCGAGGGTGTCGTGGTGACGGTACGAGCCGACATCGGCGCGCCCGACTCTGGTCGGCTGATGTACGAGGGCCTGCGGCAGGCGCAGCAGGGCAGCGGCCCGGTCACCGAGCTGGCCGGTCTCGGCGCCGCCGCCTACACCTACACCGACAGGGTCACGGGCGTCACGGTGGTGACCTACGACGCCAACCTGTACCTGACTGTCACCGCCGCGCCGCTACGGCTCGGGGCCGACCTGCCCGGCGACCTGGCCGCGGGACTGACCACCGCCGCGACCTCAGCCCTCACCGCCCTGCGCGCCTGAGGTAACCCCGCCCGTCAACGTCCCGCACCCGACTGTCTGGAGGCTTTCACATGACCACGTCGTCCCTGCCCGCGGTGCTGCCGGGAACCGGCGCCACCGACTACGCCCGCTACATGCGCACCGAGGAGTTGCTGGCCCTGCAGAAGGACCCGGCAGACTGGGTGCACCCCGACGAGCTGCTGTTCCAGATCGTGCACCAGAGCACCGAACTGTGGCTCAAGCTCACCCGCTCCCACCTGTCCCGCGCGCTCGCGCATCTCGACGCGGGACAGGCGGGCCCGGCGGAACTGCTCGTCGACCGGGCCGCGGAAGCGCTGCGGCTGATCACCGAGCACCTGCGCATCCTGCGGTCCCTGCCCCCGGCGCACTTCGCCGTCATCCGCCCCGTGCTGGGCAACGGGTCCGGGTTCGAGTCCCCCGGGTGGCGGCTGCTGCGCTCGGCGACCACGGAGCTGGACATCGCGTTCAGCCGGCTGCTGTCCTCCCTTCGCCTGACCCCGGCCGACCTGTACCGGGGCCAGCCGTCGGACCCGCTGTACCGGCTCGCCGAGGCGCTGGTGGAGTTCGACGAGCGGATCGCGTTGTGGCGGTGCGAGCACTACAGCGTCGCCACCCGCGTCATCGGCCACGGCGTGCTCGGCACCCGCCACACCCCGGTCGACAGCCTCGCCAGCCTCATCAGCCATCGGCGTTTCCCGGCGCTGTGGGAGGCCCGCACCGAACTGACCGAAGCGTCCTCCCGGCGGGTGGGGCCGTGACCGCCGCGACCCTGGCCCGGCCCGCGTCGCTGCGGCAGCGGCTGGCCGCACCATCCGACGTCGCTCACCTGGCCGCGTGCAGCATCGCCCCGCGCACCCTCGACGTGGACCAGGCCATCGCCCGGATGCTCGACGACGTGTCCCGGCCGGGCTTCTGGCAGGCGTGTGAGGAGCAGGTGGCCCAGGCCCGCCGACTGTTCGCCCAGCTCATCGGCGCCGACGTCGACCAGGTCGCGATCCTGCCCAACGCGAGCATCGCCGCGCATCAGGCCGTGTCCGGCCGCCGGTGGCGCCGCCGCCGCGAGATCCTGACCACTCCCGCCGAATTCCCCGGCATCGCGCATACCTGGCTGGCCCGGCCGAGAGCGCGGGTGCGCTGGTGCGGCCCGCCCGGCGCAGCGGTACGCACCGCCGACTACCTGTCGCAGATCACGCCCCGCACCGCGCTGGTGTCGGTGCCCGCCGTCACCTACCGCGACGCCATCCGCCTCGACGTGACACGCATCGCCGACGCCGCGCACTCCGCCGGCGCGGCGGTGTTCGTCGACGCCTACCAGGCCGCCGGTGTGATGCCCCTCGACGTCGACACGCTGCGGTGCGACTACCTCGTCACCGGCACCGGCAAGTACCTTCTCGGGCTTCCCGGCCTGGCCTTCCTCTACGTCCGGCATCCGGACGGACCGCCACCGACGCTCACCGGCTGGCTCGGCCGCACCGACCCCCACGCGTTGCGCGCCACCGTTCTGGACTCGCCGGCGCACGCCCGACGCTACGAGACCGGCACCCCCGCCCCAGCCGCCGTGTACGCCGCCGTCGCCGGACTGTCCCTGGTCGGCGGCCTTGACCTGCGGCGCGTCCGCCACCACACGCAGCGGCTGATCGCCGCGACCGCGCAGCGGCTGGCCGCCCAGGGCGAGGTCGTGCGGCTGGCCACCGACGCCGACGCGCAAGGCGCGCACCTGGCGCTCGTCGAGCCGCGGGCGGAGGCGATGGCGGCCTGGCTCGGCCACCGCGGGATCGTCACCGCGCCCCGCAGCGGTGTCCTGCGCCTAGCCATGCACGCCTACACCACCGGCGAGGACATCGACGCTGTGTGCGAGGCGATCGCCGCGTACCGGTGCCGAAGCCGCACCCGGCCGGGAGCAGCCCGATGAACCCCGAACCCCTGCACCGGTGGCTGACCCAGCCACGGCCCTGCGCACAGCGCTTCCCCTACGACACGGTCATCGACGCCTACCAGCACCACGGCAAGCAGTTCCTCCCCGCCGAATGGACGACGCTGCTGCGTGCCACCCGGAACCGCCTGCCCGAACTGCCGGCACCGACCGGCAACCTGGCCGCGTTCCTGGACGTCGCTCTCGACAAACCCGACGGCAGGTACGACTACCGCACCTACCTGGCCCTGCCCCTGCTGCCCATACCCGACCCCGACGAGCGACCACAACCCGCGGAACGGCTGTTGGCCCGCCGCGACCACCTGCACGTCGGCCTGCTGACCGACCTCATCAGCTTCGAACTACGCGCCCTCGACAACACCGGCGCGCCGCTGCCCCAGCTACGCCCCGACCCGACCGTGGTGACCAAACGCCTACGCCACGCCGTCCGCTCCGCCGCGCCCGCACTGCGGCGGCTCAGCTTCGACATCCCCTCCACCGACAACCCGGTCACGACCGCCCGCCAGGTAGCCGCGGCGGCGACCCTCGACCTTCACCCCCGGGACCGGCTCACCGTGCGGGCCACCATGCTGCCGGTCTCAACGGTCCACGACGAGTGGATGTTCATCCGCGTCCTGCAAACCTTCGAGCTGACCTTCGGGCTGCTCGCCGTGAACCTCACCGCGGTCGCCGCCGCCGTCCACGCCAGGCGCCTGCCCGCAGCCGGCACGCGCCTTTCCTTCGCCGCCGCCCTCCTGCGCGACATCGCACCGCTGTGGTCCCTGCTGGCCACCATGCAACCAGAGGCGTTTCACACCTTCCGCGCCCACACCGACGGGGCCAGCGCCATCCAGTCACGCGCCTACAAGCTGATCGAGTCGCTGTGCCGCACGCCCAACCCGCAGCGCCTCAACTCCGCCGCGTACCTGTCCGTGCCCGACGTGCACGCCCGCATCCGCAGCGGGCAGCCCACCATCGACGACGCGCTCGACGCCATCCGCGCCGACCATCGCGCCCTCGCCGAATGTCCGATCCTGGCCGACGGGATGCAGCAGTTCACCGCCGCTGTGCACCAATGGCGGCGCACCCACTACCGCCTCGCCGTGCGGATGCTCGGCACCCACCGCACCGGCACCGGCGCCACACTCGGCACCCCCTACCTCCTCCACAGCCGCGACGCCGCCGTCTTCAGCGACCGTGACCCCAGCCCCGTCCAGCGGCGGCCACCGATGACCGCAACGACAATCCCGCCACAGGCCCTCACAGCATCAATAGGCAGCCGGAACCTCTCCTGACCGGCAACTGGAGCTGGGTCAACAGCTAGCCGATGACCCCCACGACCTTCCTGGAGTCGCTACTACGACACCAGCCAACCAACCCCGGCCTTCCGCCCGGACGTACTGCCTCGCATCACCGCCGGCCACCTGATACCCGGCCGCAAGCCCTCACCGCGTCAGCACGCCGACGTCCCCCCGGCCGCTGCCGCCACACCCCACCAACCTCGGGAGGACACATGCCCACGCGTACACCCGCCAGCGCCCGCCGATGGCTGACCCGCCCTGGCGCGGCGGCCGTCACCCTGGCGACCGTCACCGCCGGCCTCGTCGGCGCCCCCACCCTGGCCCAGGCCGCTGGCTGCCGAGCCGCCCCATACAGCGCCAAGTTCGGCGCCGCCGACGCCTTCATGCAGTACGACAGCGTCGAGATCATCAGCTACCCCACGTACCCCAGCTACTACCGCACCACCAGCCAATTCGCAGACATCCAAATTCGCAACACCGGCAACGGCACCGACTACGGCCCGTTCGACGCCTGCATCAACTTCTACGGAGGCGCCACCTGCAACTACTGGACACACGTGCCCGTCGGCCAGTGGCGCAACCTCGCCACCAACGTCAAGGACGGCACCAAGTTCTACGTCTGGGTCCGCATCGACATGGGCAAGTACTACGGGTTCACCGCCGTCGGCGACTGGTGAACGCCGCCCGGGCCGGGCAATAGGGCGATGACCTCGACCGCTCGGGCGGGGTAACCGTCCTGGCCCGGAACTTCGTAGTGGCATCGCACCCGCTGACCCTGTGCCAGGCTCCGGTATTCGGTCGGCCCGGCGACAATGTGCCGGTAGTGCACCCAGACGGTCAGGCCGACGTGATCGAGAGCGACAGTTCCCCATCCCTCTTCGTTGTGCCAGGTCTTCACCACGCCGGTGTCCTGCAGGCCCTGGTCGCTCATGCGGCACTACGGTACTGATCCGGCGGGGCCGGGCGCGGTATCTGCCGTGCCCGGCCCCGCCGGATTCAGGCCTCTGGGTCACACCCAGGTGATGCCCTAGTTCCGTTGAGTGGTGAGCGTGCCGTTGCCACCGCCGTTGACGTTGCGCCGGAAGGCGAACGTGATGATGGTGTGGGTAGGCACAGGTGTTGGTGAGGCTGCCCCGGCTGCCAGCGGTAGCGGCAGGCTCTTGACCCGGGGCGCCGTCGGCTGGCTCTGTCCCGGCTCGTGGCACCGAGGCGTTGCCGCCTTCTCCGGTGCGCGGGCCGCTGGATGGACCGACGCAGATCACTGCACCCGCGGCCGAACTGGTGACCCGAGGCCAACGCGGCCGCTCGCAAGGAGGTCGCGCTGATCGACGCGGGCCGGAAATCCTGCTTCCGCCGAGGGGCTTGAACTGCGACTGGTGGGGCGGGCTCCAATGGGTTTCACCAGTGGTACGGGTGCGTCGACAGCTAGGCGTCGGTGCGCAGCCGCCTGGCTGCGGCGGCTGCTGCAGCGGGCAGGATGGCGGCGGTCACCAGCGCGGCGGTTGGTCCCCAGGGCTGCCACAGTGCCGCGCACAGCGCGGTGCCGCAGCCGCCGCCGAGGAAGATGGTGAGGGTGAGCAGGCCGATTGCACCGCCGCGTGCGTCGGCTGCGGCGCGGGTGGTGATTTCGGCGGTGAGCAGCGTCTGCGCGACGGCCGAGGCCGTGAACGCCGCGGTGGTGGCCACCGCGACCGCCGAGGGTTGAGGATCGAGCGCGGTGTAGCACAGTGCGACGGCGAGCAGCAGGCTCGCAGCGGCCAGCACATGGCGGGCGGGCACACGGCGCGCGACGCGGCCGGCCACCCGGGCCAGCACCGCGGCGATCACGGCACCGGGTAGCAGGAGCACACCGATCTCCGTCGTGCTGTAGCCCTGCCGGGTCAGCAGGTGCGGGGCTGCGTGGAGGACGGCGAACAGGCCCGCGTACACGCCCGCTCCAGCGGCAGCGGCGCGCCGGAACCAGGCGGCGGACAGAATCCCGCGCGGGAGGAACCCGTCGCGACGCGCTCGGGTGCGCGCGGCCAGGCCGAGGGCGGCGACTGTCGTGATAGCGGCGACGCTGGCGATGGTGAGCACGCTGGCCTGCTGGGCAGCGGTCTGCGCGGTCAGCAGCAGTCCTGCGGCGACGGCCGCGAGGAGTCCCGCGCCGAGCCAGTCCGCCCGTGCCCGTCGCGGCAGGCAGGCGGTGAGCGGCCAGCACAGGGGGATGACGACGATGGACAGCACCGGCAGGACCAGCGCTGCCCGCCACGTCCAGTGGGTCGCCGCCGCGCCGGCCAGCGGCGCGGTGGCGGAGAACCCGGCGAGGCAGGCGCCGAAGGCAGCCAGCGCGGCGGGGCGGCGGGCGTCGGGCAGCCGGGCGGTGCCGGCGAGCGCGGTGGCGGTGATCGCCCCGGAGCCCACCGCCAGCAGGACGCGGCCGGTGACCGCGGCGGCCAGGGTGGGCGCGAGGGAGCAGGCCAGGGTGCCGCACGTCAGCAGGGTCGCGGCGATGAGGAGGATCGGGCGGCTGCACCACAGGTCGATGAGGCGTCCGGCGGTGACCGCGCCGACGCCGATGCCCGCGGCGTAGGCGGTCAGGATCCAGGCGAGCGCCGGACCGCCGACGTGTAGATGGCCGGCGGTGTCGGGCAGCGCGACGGCGGCGGCGCTGACGCCGTAGACGGCGGGCCCATACAGGGCGCCCAGCCGCCACCCTGGGGCGGACGTGGGACGGGCGGCGCTGCGGGTGGTCGGAGTCGTGGTCAGCGCGGTCACCGAATGCCCTCCTCACCGGCGATACCGTCGGTGCGGTGGGAACGGTCGGCCAGGACTTTGAGCGCCTGGGCGAAGTCGTCCTCGGGTGGCATGCCGGGAGCGGCGAACAGGTCAGCCTGTCGGGCGTCGACCTGCCGCCGCAGCATCCCCGCCAGCGCCAGCCCTGCCTGCGTGGGTCGCACGACCACCCGTCGGAGGTCATGCTCGTGTTGCTCGCGACGCACGAGGTCGCGGTCGCTCAACAGGCCGAGCGCGTTGGTGAGGGTGGCCCTGGCGATGCCCACCTCGACGGCGATGTCCCGAGGCTCCACCACCCGCCGGGCGCAGACGAGCATCAGCACGTCGTAGGTGGTCCAGGTCATGTCCGCCTCCCGCAGCACCGTGCGCTCCAGGTGGGCGCGGAGGGTGTTGGCGGTGCGGCACAACTGCGCCACCGCGTCAGCCTCGGGCCGGCGTGCGGCGCACCCGTTGACCGGCGGCCGGTAGACGCCCGCCGCCCTGCGGCGGGTAGCAGGGTTCACCGCGACCACCTGCGATGTCGAGGACGGCGAATGGTCTGCCGGTCGCGGCGCCGGCCCCGGTCACCGCCGCGGTCGGCTGGCGACGGCGGCTGCGGCGTCGGCCCGCGTTGGGAATGTTCGCTGCGCATGGGTGATCCCCTGTTCATCCGTGCGAATGTGGTCCGGTATGCGGCCTCTGGCCTCACCTGATGGGCCTTGGGATTGGTCTCTGTCAGCGGTGCCGCGTCGTCGTGAGGCCGGTCGCCCGGGCTGCGGTGCGGACTGACAGGTCGTCGCACCCGCAAGGCGCCCGTTCGGCTGCCGCAGGCGGGCGAGCTGCTCGGGTGGGTCGGCGGCGGTGCGGACGCGCGGCGGTGCGGGTGGCTCCCACACCGCCGTCGCTGTGAGTCAGGGTTGTTGCTGCGGGTTTTTGGCCGGCGGTGGCGGCGCGCCGAGGGCGGCGTTGACACGCTGGCCGAGCAGGCGCAGTTGGTGGTGGACGTCAACCAGCGCCGCGCGGCGTGAATCGGTGGGCTGGCGGGCCGCCACGTCGACGAGAACACCGATGTCGTCGCGCAGCCGGTCCAGACCGCTGCTAACCGCGGCCAGCGGCGCAGCGAACGCGGTCCTCGCGCTGATGCGACGCCGTCTGCGTATGCGTCGCACCGCAGACCCTCGCCGACCCCGCCGGGAAGCACCCTCGGCCGGGTCCGCCTGCCGTTGTCTGATCACGATCCGCTTCTCCTCGTCCTCGCGCGCCAGGCCGCGCCGCCGTCGGCCCAGGCCGCCGACAGGGGCACCGGGCTCAAGCGGTTGGCCTCCTGCGGGGTGGGGGGACCGGCGGCAGGGCCCCTCTACCCGCCCGCCGGGTCCCCCCGCTCACCACCCCACCCCCACGGGGGTGAAGGGTGGGATGGTGGGCTGGGCAGCATGCCCCGTGCGTCCGCCTCCCCTGGAGGCACGCCGCGCGGCACCGGCCGCCGTCACAGCGACGCGGCCAGATTTGTCGGCGCCGCCGCTGCGTTGGGCCAGATGGCACCATGCCCGTGGCAACGACGCGTCCCCCTCTGAGCGCCGCCGCCCGCGCATCGGGACACCATGTCGCGCACGGCACCCCGATCCGCTACGCTCCAACCAACTTCAGTTCGAGTCGAACCGAACCGCAGTTGCCGAAGTGATACCGAGAGCTAAGCACGTATCGCCCACCAGCGTCAACCATAGTTCGCGATAATGCCAACCACAGTTTGGAGGCCTTCGTGAGTGACACGCCTGCCGACCAGGCCGAGGAAGTCACCTCCCGGCTGATCCAGACCCGGCTCCGCGAACTCTTCCAAGCCAGCGACGAGGACCGGCCGCCCTACACGGAGGCCGAAGTCGCCCGGGAGCTCACCAGGCGGGGACACCGCATCACCGCGGAAGGCATCCGCAACCTCCTACGGTCGCCCCGGATCAACCCCAAAGCCACAACATTGCGCGCCCTCGCCGAGTTCTTCGGCGTCCCCGCGGGCTACCTTCTCGGCGACGACGAACCCGAACCGGCGAGCCGCGAGGTGCGGATCATGGCCAGGTCCTTCGAGAAGCTCAACCCCAGATCAAGGAAGAGTCTCGCCCGGGTCATCGACGAGTTCCTGCACCTCGAAGAAGCCGCACGCGAAACCGGACCCAACCCCTCGCACCCGAACGGATAAGCGGAGGCCCGCCCAACGCTCCGCCGCAAGACCGGGGCCCGTCGCTACCCGCCACCCAACCCTGCATCTGAAGCCGCCGACCTTATCGAGGCGGGGTCGGAGATCGACGACGAGCGGAGCGTCCGACAGTGGGAGCTCTGCTGGCCGGCTCCGGCGCGTTCTCGTTGGCCGTTGCGCCGGTGTTTGTGGCGCTGGCTGCGGCGCGGAGCATCCTGCGGGGCGTCATGCTGGCGGTCAGCCTGGGGTCGGTCGATTCCTGCGTGCTTGCGCCACGCTGAGCCACTCGCCGAGCTGGCGACGGACCCGGCTGCGGCGGTATCCGCCGTGAACCGCTCCGGCTGGTGGTGGATCGAACAGCGATCCCGCTCCGGGTGCGGCTGCGGCTGGCTTGGTCAGGAACGTCGCGCTCCACCGGGCGACTAACGACTCGGTGGCTCGCGGTGCCAGCCGGTGGGCGAGCAGCGCCAGGTGTGAGACCACTCCGGTTGTTACCTGCCTGCGGGGGCGGCGGGCGCACGCGAGGATTGTGGCAGCGAGACGCTCAGGTGCGTACGCGGGCGGGATAGCTCGTAGTTGGCGGCCCGAGTGGTTGGCGGCCCGCTCGAAGAACGGCGTGTCGACCGGCCCGGGTAACACGAGGCAGACCCGTATCCGAGGATGACGGGCGACCGCCTGCTGAAGGTTCAGGGCCAGCCCTCTGATGGCGAACTTGGTCATGGAGTAGAGCGGGACCAGCGGGTTCGGGAACACTGACAGCAACGACCCGAGGAGCACGAGGGTCCCGTTTCCCTGCGCTTGGAATGTAGCTAGGGCCGCGCGGGCGCACAGCGCGGCGCCGAATACGTTGGTGTCCACCAGCCGGCGAAGCTCGTCGGCCGATTCAGAGCCCAACGGCCCGGCAATGCCGACGGCCACCGCTTCGACCCAGACGTCGATGTGCCCGAACCGTTGCACCGCCAGCCGGGCCAACCGCTCGACGGCCGCTGGGTCTGCGATGTCGGTCGGCACGACCAGGACCTGTCCGCCTCGTGCTCGGCAGTCGTGTTCCACCTCCGCAAGCGCTTCTTGGCTGCGCGAGGCGAGTACCAGCCTGGCCCCTTCGGCAGCGAACGCCAACGCGGTCGCGCGGCCAATTCCACTCGACGCCCCCGTGATCAACACCACGGCGTCACGGAACGTTCTACTCCTGATCATCACGCCTCCCGCAACGCAGCAGTACGAGACCGCCATCTACCCACGGGCGCGACGATCACTCCGAGGGCGTATCACGCTGCCTGCCGAGCCGCAGCGAAGCCGCTGGGAAGGCCAGAAGACGTGCTGATCGTCGCCGGCTGATGGCCCAGCTCTCCATGCCCTGAAAAGCTGGTCAACTCGAACGCCGCGTCCAGGGCCTCCGCCACGACCTGCCACGCTGACCTCCCGCCCAGGCCGCACCCAAACGTCGGATCGCGCCTGGACAGGCAGAGGAAGTTCGGTGGACGCACCTAAGACCTGCCATGCCAGGCGCCGGCGGTCACCTTCGAGCGAAGGCGGCTTACCAGCCGAGCAGGGTTCGAGTTGGTCCTCGATCGCATGGCACCGGACGAAGGCGAGCGAGTTCACGGAGCCGCCTCGTCGACTGGCTGGCGTCGCGGTGTGGCTCGGCTACGGGATGTGCCACGTCCGGTTATGGAGTATCAGCATCCGCAGCGGGTACCCGGCCGCCGCTCGGAGTTCGCTTCGGGCGGGTGGGGTCGATGCTGACGTGGCGCGGTCCGCTCGCGTCGCGCTCGACTTCGGCGGGACATGGAAAGGGTTCGGGATGGCCGAGACGGAGGGCAAGGCATTTCGTGCCTTTCGGCGACTGGTCATCATCGGCGGCAGCGAGGGAAAGGCGCGAGACGATTCCGAGATCCTGAAAAGGTTCGTTCGGATGGCGGGCGGGGGTCGGGCACGCATCGTGGTGATCAGTACGGCAAGCGCCGAGGCCGGCAGGGTGGATGCCGGATACGTGCGGATTTTCAAGACGCTGGGCGTTGAGCAGGCATGCCCCCTGCGACTGGAAACCCGGGAGCAGGCGAACGGGCCCCGGCCGAGCACGTCCTGAGGTGGGCCACCGGTGTCTACTTCACCGGTGGCGACCAGTTCCGGATCGCGGCGCTGCTCGGCGGGACCCGGGTGGACTCGGTGCTCCACGCGCGGGTGACGGATGGCCTCGTACTGGCCGGCACGAGCGCCGGAGCGGCGATGATGTCGAGCACGATGGTGCTCGGCGGCGAGGGTGCCGGTGTGACGACCCGGAGCGTCCGGACCGGCCCCGGCATGGAATTCCTGCCTCGGGTGTTGATCGACATGCACTTCGCGGAGCGGGGGCGGCTCAATCGCCTGTTGAGCGCGGTGGCTCACTTTCCACACGAGCTCGGGCTGGGCATCGACGAGGACACGGCGATCGTCGTGGAGGGCGACCGCTTCGAGGTGATCGGCAGCGGCTCGGTCACCGTGGTCGACGCCGCACCCGCCGAGGACATCCGGGTCCCGGCCGACGGGGACGGGCGGATCGCGCTGATCAGCGGGCGGCTGCATGTGTTGCCCGCCGGTTACACCTTCGAACTGATCGATCGAAAGCCGGTCATCGTTGCCAGCGCCACTCGTGTCGACCCGGGCAGGGAGTCATGAAGATCCTGGGCGGACGTCGGCTCCGCGGCCCCAATGTCTATCTGCATCGCCCCGTGCACGTGAGTCGGCTGCATTTGCAGGACCTGACGGAACGGGAAAGCAGGGACTTCCGGAGTTTTCCGGGGCGGCTGCTCGACATTCTGCCCGGCTTGGCGGAGCACCACTGCGCCGCGGGCAAGCCTGGTGGCTTCGTCACCCGGCTGCATGACGGAACCTACTTCGGTCATGTTGCCGAACATGTCACGATCGAGTTGTCCACCCTGATCGGCCGTCCGGTGAACTTCGGTCGCACGATTCACGCCGGCGAACTGGGCCTCTACGACGTCGTGATCGAGTGTCCCGCCGACGAGCCGATGAAATCTCGGATGCCGGACGAGTTGCTGGAAGCGGGGGTGACGCTGATCCGGCGCGTACTCGGCAAGCAGGATCCCGGTCACGAGCCGGTGCTGGCGGCGCTGCGTTCGCGGTACGCCGAGGAAGCACCCGGGCCGAGCACGGCATCGATCATCCAGGCCGCTCGCCGCCGCGGGATTCCGGTGGAGCGGGTGGACGATCTCAGTCTGCTGCGGCTCGGCCAAGGGTGCCGCTGGCGGCTGGCATGGGCGGCGATGACCGATGGGACCAGCGCGATCGGTGTTGAGATCTGCGGTGACAAGGAGTTGACGCGACGTCTGCTGGACGAGGCCGGCATCCCCGTGCCGGCTGGCGGTCGAGCGGACTCCCTGGCCGAGGCGCTGGACCTGTTCACCGAACTGGGCGGTCCGGTCGTGGTCAAGCCGGTCGACGGCCAACAGGGCCGGCACGTGTACCTCGGGCTGACGACCCGGGAGTCGGTGGCGACGGCCTTCGCCGGCGCCGGCGGCAGGGTGGTGGTGGAGCGCCAGGTCGAGGGCCGGGACTACCGGGTCCTGGTGGTGGCCGGCAAGCTCGCCGCAGCGGCGGAGCGGGTGCCGGGACACGTCGTCGGCGACGGCGTCAACACCGTGCGGAGCCTGGTGGAACAGCTCAACGCCGACCCGCGGCGCGGTAACGGCCACACCAACGTGCTGACCCGGCTGCGGCTGGACGACGTGGCGACGAAGCAACTGCGGCAGCAGGGCTTGACCGAAGCCAGCGTCCCGGCCACGGATCAGGTGGTGTGGCTACGCGACACCCCCAACCTGTCCACGGGTGGCACCAGCATCGACGTGACGGACACCGTCCATCCGGAGGTGGCCCAGCTGTGCCTGCGGGCTGCGGCGGTGGTGGGCCTGGACATCGCTGGTATCGACCTGCGCCTGCCGCACATCGCGGAGCCGCCACCGGCGGACGGTGGTGGCGCGGTCATCGAGGTGAACGCGTGCCCGGGGCTGCGGATGCACCTGGCCCCCGCCGTAGGGCAGCCGCGGGATGTGGGCCGCGCCGTGGTGGACGCCATGTTCGCCCCCGGCGACGACGGGCGAATCCCCACCGTCGCCGTCACGGGGACCAACGGCAAGACGACCACCGCTCGCCTGACGGCCCACCTTTTGACCGGTTCCGGCCTGCGGGTCGGCCTCGCCAGCACGGACGGCATCTACGTGGACGGCCGGCTGGTACAGCAGGCCGACGCCAGCGGCCCGCGATCGGCGCAGGCGGTGTTGGGGGACCCGACGGTGCAGGCGGCGGTGTTGGAAACCGCCCGCGGTGGCATCCTGCGCAAAGGACTGGGCTACGACTGGACCGACGTGGGGGTGCTCACCAACATCACCGCGGACCATCTCGGCCAGGACGGGCTCCACACGGTGGAGGACATCGCGCACGTCAAGGCCCTGGTCGCCGAACGGGTACGCGACGGCGGGACCCTGGTGCTCAACGCCGACGACCCCCAGGTACGCCGGCTGGCCGCCGCTCCCCGGGTCCGCGCGGCGCACAAGAGACTCGCCTGGTTCACGCTGCGCCCCGACAGTCCGCTGATCCGCGAACACCTGGCCGGCGGTGGCACCGCCTACGCCCTCCACGGCGGCCACCTCGCCGAACTCGTCGGCGAGCGGCGGGTGCCGCTGCTGCCCCTGGCGGAGCTGCCCGGCGGCTTCAACGGAATCGCCGCCCACGTGACCGCCAACACCCTCGCCGCCGTCGCGGCGGCCCGAGCTGTCGGGGTGCCGGCCGACGTGGTCAGCGAGCACCTGAGATCGTTCGACCCCGCAGCAGGCAACCCGGGCCGCGGCACCCTCCTGCGCTTGGACGACGTGCACGTCCTCGTGGACTACGCGCACAATCCCGCAGCCATCGACGCGACCACCCGCACGCTGCACCGGCTCTGGGGAGCCGACCGGTGCGTCGTGACGGTGACCCTGCCCGGAGACCGCCGCGACGACCTGTTGGCCGACTGCGCGAAGGCGATCGCGTCCGCCTCCGATCGGGTGGTGCTGTACCCCGACGCGGACCTGCGCGGACGGTCACCAGGAGAGGTGACCAGCCTGCTGCGCCGGGAACTGACCGCCCGGAACCCGGCAGCGCGATGTCTCGAAACCGCGGACGTGGCGGAGGCGTTGAACGCCGCACTGGCCATGGCCCGATCCGGCGATGTGGTGCTCGTGCTGTACGAGAAGCTTGACCCGCTCTTGTCGCTATTGCGGGCGATGGGCACCGTTCTGGAGCAGGAGCCGCTCCGGCTGGGCTCCCTGCCGTGACGGCCCTTCTCGCTGTAGGGCTGCGCCGGCAGGCGCTCGCCGAGCCTCGCGGCTGGCTGCAGGCATCACTTGTTTGGGAACCTCACAACACTGTGACGGTGGACCAGAACTGAGCTGGCATGGTTCCCTCAGCCGATTTCACTCGGCGGGTCGGTGGGCCGCGTCGCGGATCTTGTCCGTCACGGCGAGGGCGGGGCCGAGGGCCAGGTTGGCCTTGGCCGACTGCGCGGCGGGGTGCGGGCGGGTCGGCGCCGCCGCCTCGGCCGCACGGACCGTTGCGGCGAGCGCCCGCAGCCGGTCCGCCGCCACATGCTGGCGTAGCAGGGGAAACTCCTGGCGTTCCTCGTACCGGGCGTGGCGGAGCACAGCGTCACGCAGCAGGATCACCCCGGTTTCGAAGCCGCCAGCGTCGACCCCGCCGTCGATCAGCGTCTGCAGGGTTTCCTTGGCGCGACGTTCCTCGTCGAGGCGGTCGTCGACCATCGCGTCGCCGCCCCCGCCGGGTAGGGTCCGGGCCAGCGGGTGCAGCACTTCCTCCTCGGCGGTCTCGTGGGCGGCGAGCAGCCGGGTCAGGTCGTCGAAGGCATCTCGCCGGGTTTCGCCGTGGCTGCCGATGACGAGGAGGAACAGTTCCTCGATCCGGGCGTGCTGGGCCAGCAGGAGGTCGACCATGTCCTGCTCGGGGCCGTTGGTGGCGGGCGCGTCAGGCACGACGGCCCCCCTCCGCCACCCGCAGCCCTTCGACCGGGTGAGGGCCCTCGGTCTCGATGCGGTACTCCTCGCCGAAGCGCTCCCGGTGCATCTCGATGACCTGCTCGCTGGGGGGCTGCTGGCCGCCGTGGACCTGCTGCTGCATCCACTCGAACCGTGCGTGTGCCTCCCGTACGTAGCCCTCGCCGAGTTTGGTCAGGTCGATCTGGGTGGCAAGCAGGTGCCGCAGGTACTCCTTGTTCGGCTCGAAGGACAACGGCTCGGGCAGCCCGACGTTGCCGACGATCTCTTCCGGCTCCCGACCGTCGTGGCGGCGCAGCAGGTCCGCGGCCTGCTGCAGGTGTCCGAGCTCCATCTGAAGGTGCAGCTCCCATACCGCCTTGACCTTTGGGTCGGTCTCCTGCTCAAGGAAGGAGTAGTAGAGCCAGCATTCGTTGTAGTCGTGGGTGAGCAGCCGCTCCCACCACGTCTCGCCCGGGTCCACCAGCGACTCGTAGTGGGTGACGTGCTCCTGCTCGATCAGGCTGATCTCCTGGTAGAGCTGCCGGGCGATCGGTTCCATGTATTGCGGGCCGACGTTCATGTAGTAGAACATCACCTGCTGCTCGGCCGACAGGATCGTCAACGCGTTCAGCTTCGAGCGCGGGTCGACGCTCGTGCGGTCGTAGGGGGTACGGACCTCGTCGAAGGGGTGCCGATGCTCCTGCACGGTGGGTCGCCCCGGCATCACCTCCGTCAGCCCGTCAACGATCTTTTCGGCCTTGCGTCGCTCGACCATCTCGTAGAGGTTGGCGTAGCGGTAAAGGTGGTCGAAGTCCTCCAGCACGCCGAACTCGTACGCCTGGCGCAGGTAGCCGTCGGGCTCGTGCCGGGCCACCCAGGCGGTGAGATCGACGGCCACCTGCTCGTAGCCGAGCGTCGTCTCCAGCACGCTGGCCACCCCGGGCAACAGCCAGTTCACCACCCGCTGCTGCTGGCTCTCCAGATGGTTCACGTACGCCAGTTGGCGGCGCACCTCCTGGTCCGGGCAGTTGCGGGCGAACTGGTGCAGGAAGATGACCGCCTCCACCTCGACGCCGTTCATCGTGATGATGCGGCACCGGGTGTACGGGTCGACTGCCTCCGCGTCGATCGGCACCACGTCGAGTTCCCGCCAGTTGCGAACCTGGCCTTCCAGGGCGATGCCCTTGTGGTCCAGCGGATTGAACATCGTCTCTCCATTCGCGGCGGGATGCACCCCTGGTCTCCACCCCGGCGTCGGACGTTGAACCGACCAGATGCGGCCTATCGGATAAAGAGTGCACAGGCTGGAGGAGTGCCGGGAGGTACTGGGGGAAGAACTACCCCAACGTGCTGGCGGGCGACCGCTCGCGCCGACGCATCCGTCTGCCCGCGAGTTGCGTCGGTACCAGCGACAGCAGGTTGACTCGGGGATCGTTGACGGGCGGGCATGTTGGCGAAGGCGTGCATCGCCATCCATGACAGCATCGGGCGATTCAACGGGCGAGCGTCGGCGGCGGCGATCATGGATTGGCCGTACTGGGAGGCGGTGGTCAGCGGGTACACCAGCACCTGCGCCACCGGCGGTCGCCGCCGCCTACGAAGCCAGCACCATCAACCCGCTACCGGCCAGCAAGGTAGCGTGAGATCAACACATCGACCCTGTCCGCCGAAACGGGTCAAGCCCAGGGGCGGATAGCTCAACGAAGCCTGTACGGTGCCAATACCTGTCGCACCTGCAGTGAGCTGGGGCTTCATGGGAATGAGGCACCTTCGTGGTCATGGTCTTCCAGCTGATCTATCTGGTCGCGATCCGCCTGTTCGACGGTCTGCTCCTCGCGGCGCGCAGCGACCGCGCGGTGCTCGCGGAGCTGCTGGCCCTGCGCCACGAGGTCGCGGTGCTGCGCCGTCAGGTCCACAGCCGACCACGACTGTCCTGGCCAGACCGGGCGATCCTGTCCGCGCTGGCCCGCCGCCTACCCCGCGCGGTCCGCATCCACCGGATCGTGACCCCGGCGACCCTGCTGGCCTGGCACCGCCGGCTGGTCCAACGCCGCTGGACCTACCCCCACTGCGGCGGCCGACCACCCGTCAGCGACGAGATCCGCGAGCTCATCCGCCGGATGGCCCGGGACAACCCCCGCTGGGGCCACAAGAGAATTCAGGGCGAGATGCTCGGACTGGGCCACCGCGTCGGCCTCGGCACCATCCGCCGAATCCTGGCCCGTGGCCGCCTCGGCCCCGCACCCCACCAGACCGACACGTCTTGGCGAACGTTCCTGCGCACCCAGGCCACCGGCCTGCTGGCCACCGACTTCCTCCACGTCGATACCGTGTGGCTGCGCCGGCTGTACATGCTGGCCGTCATGGAGATCGCCACCCGCCGGATACACCTGCTCGGCGTGACCGAGCACCCGACCCAGCCATGGGTGACCCAACAGGCCCGCAACCTGCTCATGGACCTCGAAGAACGCACCAACGACTTCCGGTTCCAAATCCGCGACCGCGACACCAAGTACGGGCGGACCTTCGACGCGGTCCTGACCGCAGACGACATACAGGTGGTGAAGACGCCGCCGCGCACACCGAGGGCGAACTGTTTCGTGGAACGCTGGAGCCGCAGCATACGCGAGGAGCGCACAGACCACCTCCCCACCTACGGCGAACGGCACGCCAGGACGGTACTGACCGAATACGTCCGACACTTCAATGATCACCGGCCGCACCAAGGCCACGGACAGGTGCCACCCAACCATCACCCGGGCGTCGCCGTGCCGATCGACGGCGTCGTTCGACGCCGACGGCGGCTGGGAGGAATCATCAACGAGTACCATCGAGCCGCCTGAACGAATCCTTGAACCCGCTGGTCAGCAGCCGGAATCTAGTTTTGGCACCGTACAGCCTTTCATTCGCCTCGCCTTCGTCCACGCGTCTTCGGAGATGGCTGCGGCGGCTCGCCAGACCGCGGGGTTACGGGTCACCCCCAACGAGAAGTCGCAGCCGGCCTCGACCGCGGCCTGCGCGATGTCCTTGGCGAAGTAGCCCACATCGCCGCGGACTCTCGGTCGGGTGGTGACCCCCGCCGCGTGTAGGGTGGCCACGCTGCGTTCGATCAGCGAGCCTGCGCCGGGGCGGGGGTCCTCATCACCGAAAAAGGTCCCGCTCATGAATCTCGGCGTCGATCACCACGGTGGCATAGCGGTGCCGCCGGCACAGAGCAAATCGTCAACGCCGATCACACGAGGCGTCCGCCCGGTGGGCAACGGGGTGCGCAGCAGTGCGCGCAGGGCCGTGTGACGGGACAGGCCCATGGCGAGTATCGCCAGCAAACACGACCCTGCCCGGCCCGCTAACTCCTTGACCACGGCTTTGACCTGCCTGTTCAGACGGGCCGTGCGGCGCTGGTATCGCTCCAACACCCCGGGAACCTGTTCGCGGAAGGTGTGGCGGCAGCCGCGCGTGGGACACACCAGACGCCGCGCACGCACGCGGACCACCACCCGGCGCCCGTCGACCGGAACGTCGGCCGCCGTCCGCCAGTGATAGCCGTGGACCCGTCCCGACGAGGCCCCGCACCTCGGGCAGACCGCGGTGTCCTGCGGCGTCCGGGCCCGCACCACGATCCGCTCACCCTCGTCGACCACGTCCTCGATGATCAGCGGGGACAGCCCCGAAGAACACCGCCTTCACAAGCTCATCGACATCCCCCACGTAGGAGTCAACGACGCCTGGCCACCCTCCGTCACCACCGAATGTGAGACAGGGCCCATAGACCGGCGCAGCTACAGAGCCACCATCGCGATCGACATCATTACAAACCATTGCGAAACACCCGCCGGACCTTAACCGAGCGGCGTTGCGTCTAGAACTCGTCGTCGAAGCTCACCGAGCCGGTGACCCCCACCTGGTACGCCGACACCCGGCGCTCGAAGAAGTTCGACAGCTCCTGCACGTCCTGCAGCTCCATGAACGCGAACGGGTTCGTGCTGCCGTAGATCGGGTCGATGCCGAGCACGGCGAGGCGCCGGTCGGCGTAACTATTGACCGGTCAAAAGTTTTTATGTACGGTCAAAACATGTCCGTTGCCAGATACCAAGCGATCCGCACCGAACTGGAGGCCCAGATCCAGTCCGGCGAACTCCCGCCCGGTGCACGGCTGCCCACCGAGGCCGAGCTGCAGGAGGCCTACGACGTCAGTCGAGCAACGGCACAGAAGGCCCTCAACGAGCTGGCCCAGGCCGGGCTCGTTGTTCGGACCCGACGCAAGGGAACGCACGTCGCCTCAGGCGCACGCCAGGTCAACCTGCTCCGCTACCTGGACCCTGCGCAGGGCAAGTCCGGCGCCCCGGAAATCCCCGGCCGGCACGCCGTCATCTCGGCAGAAGTGATCCCGGCAGCCAAGGCGGAGGTCGAGCTGCCGGGCATCGATCCAGCAACGCCGGTGACCCAGATGGTCCGTCTGAAGTACGACGTCGACGAGAACCCCATCGTGGTCGAGATCGCCGCCATTCCCTTTGCCCTCGCGCCCGACCTGCTCAGCGAGGAACTGACGCACCTGACGACTCGCGCCTACCTCAACCGCCTCGGTATCGCGATCCCCAAATCACGGATGTACTTCGACGCCGTGCTGCTCGAACAGCGCAACGCCGACCTGCTGGCTATCGAGCCCGGGCAGCCAGTTCTGCGAAGGCGCCGCCTGATGTGGCAGACCAACGGCCAGATCGCCGAGGCCGCCGTGTTCTTCGTTCGGCCCGAAACCATCGACTTCTACATCGAGTACTCCGATCCGGAGTAACCGCTATCTCGCGTGGTCCCAACCCCACGTAAGAAACAAACAAGGAGAAGGAAATGATCCGTAAGACAACCGCTGCACTCGCAGCGCTGGTTTGCCTCGTGGGGCTGGGCGCGTGCTCGAACCCGGAAGACAGCGCGGCCGGCAAGGAGCAGCAGACCAACAGTGACGCGATCGTAGAGAAGGTCCAGAAGGACGACACCGTCGCCGAGCTCCTCCCCGAGGACATCCGATCGAAGGGCGGCTTCGCAGCGGCGATCAACGCGGACTTCGCGCCGATCAAGTTCGTGGATGCCGATGGCAAGATCACCGGCCTGAACCCCGACCTGCTCCGCGCAGCCGCCAAGGTGCTCGGCACGGAGGTCAAGTTCCAGGAGGGCACCTTCGACTCGATGGTTCCCGGTCTTGAGGCCAAGCGCTTTGACGTCATCGCGTCGGTCGGAGACTTCGTCGAGCGCCAGAAGAAAATCGACTTCATCGACTACATGAAGGCCGGCACCGCGATCATGGCGCATAAGGGTGTCAAGCAGGACGAGGTCACGGCCGACACCCTGTGCGGGCTCAGCATCGGCTACACGCGCGGCAGTGCGCAGCAGGCCTTCCTCGAGGAGGCCGCGAAGAAGTGCGAAGCCGCGGGCCAGCCGGCACTGGAGCCGCGGCCCTACCAGGACTCTGGCGCCGGCATCCTCTCTGTGAAGAGCGCCCAGGACGACGCCTTCTGGGGCGACTCGCCGCAGGTCGTCTACAACGTCGAGCAGCACCCTGATCTCTACAAGACGATCTTCAACGAGACCAACATCGTCTACGGCATCGGCATTCACAAGGACAACACCAACCTCCGCGACGCCCTCCGAGCCGCACTGCTCAAGCTCGTCGAGACCGGCGTCTACGAGAAGCTCCTCGCCGCCTGGAAGCAGCAGGACCTCGCCCTGCCCGAGATGCCCATCAACTCGGACATCAGCCAGGAGGGCTGAGCCGTGTTAGAAGTTCTGCGAACATCAGTTCACACACGGGGAAAATCGGAAGACACTGCGGAGGCTCTGGCATCTCTTCCGATCCGACCGCGGCTCGGAGTCGCGCACTGGATCAGCATCGTGGTGGCGGTCTACGCGGCCCTGGTGCTCACCCGGTTCTTCGTCTTCAACGAGAACTGGCAGTGGGATGTGGTGGGCTCCTACCTCTTCAGCAAGGTCGTCATGGAGGGCCTGCGGAACACCATCTACCTAACGTTGTGCACCACGGCACTCGGGCTCGTCCTTGGCGTCATCACGGCGTGGTGTCGAATGTCCCACCTGGTCGTCCTGCGCACCGCCGCAGTCCTCTACATCTGGGTGATGCGGGCGATGCCACCGCTGGTCATGCTGCTGCTGGTGTTCTTCTTCGGAGCGCTGGTGCCAACGCTCAGTATTGGCATCCCGTTCGGGCCGACCTTTGCGAGTGTCCCGGCCAACGATGTGATCACCCGATTTAGCGCAGCCGTCATCGGACTGTCGATCTACCTCGGCGCATATTCAGCCGAGATCTTCCGCAGCGGCGTGATGGCGCTGCACTCGGGGCAGTTCGAGGCCTGCAAGGCACTCGGCCTCCCACCGCTCGCGGCCTACCGGCGCATCCTCGGGCCGCAACTGATCCGGGTGATCACCCCGTCAATGGCGAACGAGGTTATCACGATTTTTAAGAGCACCGCACTGGTCTCGGTCATCGGTTATCGCGAATTGCTGACGACCGTCCAGGTGATCTACGCGAAGAACTTCGAAACGATCCCGCTGCTCACGGTTGCCGTGATCTGGTATCTGGTGCTCACCAGCGTTGCGATGTTCGGGCAGTCGAGGCTCGAGAAGCGGTTCGGCCGAGGGTTCAACCGACGACACCGTCCCGTCTCCAAGGAAGTCTCCACGGACCTCGCTGCAGGAGTGAGCCGATGACTGACAAGCCGTTGCTTCAACTGGTGAAGGTCAGCAAGTTCTTTGGTGACCTGCGCGCGGTCAACCAGGTCAGCCTGGACATCATGCCGGGCAGCGTGACCTGCATTGTCGGGCCGTCCGGATCGGGCAAGAGCACGCTGCTTCGTACAGTCAACATGCTCGAGACCATCGACGAAGGCGCCATCCTCTTCGATGGCGCGATGATCGGGCACGAGGTCCGCAACGGTCACCGCGTGCCGGTGTCCAAGGCGGTGGCTCGCCGCCAGTGTCTCAACTTCGGGATGGTGTTCCAGCACTTCAACCTGTTCCCCAACTACACCGCTCTGGGCAACGTGACCATCGGCCCCATGATTGTCAAGGGAACGAGCCGGAAGGAAGCCGAGGCCAACGGCCGCCGCGCCCTGGAGCAGGTCGGTCTCGGCGACAGGACGGACCACTATCCCAGCGAGCTCTCCGGGGGCCAGCAGCAGCGTGTTGCGATCGCCCGTGCTCTGGCGATGCAGCCCAAGGTACTGCTGTTCGACGAGCCGACCAGCGCCCTCGACCCAGAGCTGGTCGGCGAAGTCCTCGAGGTCATGCGTGGCCTGGCGCAGAGCGGGGCGACGATGCTGGTGGTCACCCATGAGATGCGCTTTGCCGAAGACGTCTCCGACGAAGTCGTGATGATGGATGCCGGTCAGGTCATCGAGCGCGGCAACCCGCGGACCATTCTGCACAACCCCTCGACCGAGCGCGCGAAGAAGTTTTTCGCATCGGTGAACGTTGGGTGAGGCCTGCCCACCGCTGACCGCTGCAATCGCCCAACCAAGACAAGTCCCTACATGAAGAATCGGGTAGCGAAGTGAATCGCAGGGTGCTCATCGTTGGCGCCGGAGTAATTGGCTGCAACCTCGCCTACGAGCTGACAAAGCGAGGTGCCGCGGTCACCGTGATCGACGCCGCAGAGGTCGCTTCGGCCACGAGCTCGGCCACCTTCGCCTGGGTCAACGCCTACAACAAGACGCCGGCTGAATACAACAAGCTCAACGTGCTCGGGCTCGAAGCACATGAGCGCGCCAGCCGGACGTTCGGGAGTGAGAGCCATTGGTTCCATCAGATCGGCAACATTCACATCGCACAGACGCCTGAGGAGATGGCGGCGCTCAAGCGGAAGGCCGAGCACCTCGTATCGACCGGCTACCGAGCCTCGGTACTGAAGGCCGGTGACGTACTCGAACTCGAGCCGGCGCTGGACCCGGAGCGCATCTCGGGCGGCGTCTTGTTCCCCCATGAGGGATGGATCGACACGTTCATGATGTGCTCGAGCCTGCTGCACGCCGCCCGTGAAGCCGGAGCCGTCTTCTTGTCGTACGAAACCGTCACGAGCATCAGCAGCACGGGCATCACGACGAAGAGGCCGGATGGGTCGACCCGGCAACATGAGGCCGATGTAACCATCCTGGCAGCCGGCAACGGGAACCGACCGATCCTTGCCACGGCAGACATCACGTTCCCGACGGTCGACTCTGCCCGTCGTCACGACACGACGTCAGCAGGCAGGCCTTCCGTCGGTCTCATCAGCACGACCGGTCCGGTTGACTCCGGCATCCGGCACATCGTCCAGGGCAAGGACATCGCGCTCCGCCCGGACCGCAACGGTGGGGTCACCTTCACTGACTCACCGACCGGCGGCCAGTGGGGCTTGCAGGATCCCAGGATCTGGTCAATCCCCAACCTGCTGCTGGAGCGAGCCAAGCGGCTCTACCCGTCGCTCGCAGAAGCCACCACCGAAACGGTGCGACTTGGCACCCGCGTGCTGCCAGAGGACGGCCTGACGATCGCCGACTGGATCGGCGGCAGCCGCTCGATCTACGCAGTCGCCACCCACAGCGGCGTCACCTTGTCCGCGCACCTGGGCAACGTGGTCGCCGAGGAAGTGCTCGGCGGTCAGCGACACCCCTCGCTCGACTCGTTCGGGCTGTCCCGATTCGCCAGCTGAGCCATGACATCTACATCACCCGAGGATGTCCAGGCAGCGTTGAACGCCGCTGGCCTACCCCTCTCGCCCGCGCAGGCGGCAGCGATCGTCGAAGGCTGGCGACTGATGGAACCGATGGTCGTTCGTCTTCGCACGAGCGGCTTGGATTGGGAATCGGAGCCTGCGCATCTCTTCCGTGCCGGCGCACACACTCACCCACCCGAGTCTGGGGGAGATGACTGATGCAGATTCCCACGATTGCAGAAGCGTCAACCCTGATCGCTGCTCGCGAGCTGTCTCCGGTGGAGTTGGTGGAACAGTGCCTGTCGAGGATCGAGGCGCTCGATAGCACGCTGAACAGCTTCATCACCCTCACCCCCGAGCGCGCGCTGACCGAAGCCAAGGCGGCCGAGGGACGCATGATGGCCGGCGAGCTCCGCGGAAGGCTGGACGGCATCCCGATCGCGCACAAGGACATCTTCAACACCCGGGGCATTCCCACCACGGCGAACTCCCGCGTGCTGGAAGGCTGGCTTCCGAGTGAAGATGCACAAGCTGTTGCCCGCTGGGCAGAGGCGGGCACGTCGATGTTGGGCAAGCTGACGCTTCACGAGTTCGCCCTTGGCGGCCCGTCCTTCGACCTCCCGTGGCCGCCGGCTCGCAACCCCTGGAACCCCGACCACTTCACATCGGGGTCCTCGAGCGGCACTGCGGCCGCCATCGCCGCAGGTCTGATCCTCGGGGGATCCGGCTCCGACACCGGCGGCTCGATCAGGGAACCTGCATCGATGTGCGGCATCAGCGGCATCAAGCCTACCTATGGGCTCTGCAGCCGCCGCGGCATCCTTCCCCTCGCACCGTCGCTCGACCATCCCGGCCCCATGGCTTGGACCGCTGAAGACTGCGCGCTGCTACTGCAAGCGATGGCAGGACACGACCCGGCGGACCCCGCCAGCGTCAATCGTCCCGTTCCCGACTTCAGCGCCGGGCTCGGCCAAGGAGTCAAGGGACTGCGCATCGGTGTCGCTCGGGAGTGGCACGAGTCGGAGAGTCCCGTGAGTCAGGCGGCCCAAAAGGGCATTGATAACGCCCTCGCGGTGTGGAGCGAACAGGGTGCCGAGATCACAGAACTCGCGATGCCCTCCCTACGCGAGTACCAAGAGCTCACCCTCATCATTCTGACGTGCGAGGCATACGCCTTCCACGAGCAGAATCTGCGCCGCCGCCTCCACGACTACGGCGAGATCTTGCGCGACCGTCTGGCGCTCGGCGCTCTCCTGACCAGCGCCGACTACCTCCAGGCCCTGCGCCGCCGCAGCAACCTGTGTGCCAGGACCGCCAATGCCACCTCTGACGTCGACGTCATCGTCACCGCAGGCGTAGGCAGTGAGGCGGCCCGGATTGACAGCGTGTCGAAGTGGGGTCACCTGGCGAATCCCGGGTTCACGAAGCCGTTCAACCTCACAGGCTGGCCGGCGATCTCGGTGTGCTCCGGGTACGGAGAGGGCGGCCTGCCGGTCGCCGTACAGATCGCTACTCGACCATTCGGCGAGCCCCTGCTGTTCCAGGTCGCTGATGCGTTCGAAAAGGCGACGGCCTTCCGTACCTCCCGCCCGTCCCTCACTTTCGGGTCATCTGGCCAAAGCAACGGATGCGCCCGGGCTAGCGACCTGGAACGCGAGGGCTGGACCGACCTCGTACCCGCTCCCGCCCCAAGGACCACCGGTCAGGTGACAGACTCGTGAAGGAAGACATGTTCGCTACACAGGTCCTCGCGGAATGGGCTGCTGGGGTAGACGCTGTGCCGCCCCCGGTCGGCGAGAGCGTGCGGACCCATGTCATCGATACCCTTGGTGCTGCGGTCGCCGGGGTGGGGACGATCAACTCTGCCACCATTCGTGCTGCTGCTCCCGCGATCTGGGGGCGCGGGACGGCGGCCATGTGGTTCACCGGCCAGTCGACGACCGTCGCGGGCGCCGCCTTCGCCAACGCCGCTGCTTCCTGTGCGCTCGATCTGGACGATGGACACCGGCAGGCCGCCGGCCATCCCGGCGCCGCGGTCGTTCCCGGAGTGCTCGCGGCTGCGGCCGGATCCCCTTGGAAGGACGTTCTCGCCGCGATCGCTGTCGGTTACGAGGTCGGGGTACGCATCTCGGCGGCGAGAGACCTGACCTCAGTTCCCACCACCAACACCGGAATCTGGGGTGGTCAGGCCGTTGCTGCGGCCGTCGGGACCCTCCGCCGGCTCCCTCCGGAGCAGATCGCCCATGCGATCGCGATCGCCGGAATCACCGCTCCGAACCAGTTCGCGACGTCCTACACGCGTTTCCGTGCCAACAACGTCAAGGAAGGAATTCCCTGGTCAGCCGCGAACGGGATCCTGGCAGCGACTCTCGCCGAAAGCGGCTTCGCCGGTCCCATCGATATTCTCGACAACGACCAGATCTTCGATCGCGACCGGATTCTCACGAATCTCGGAGAGCCGTGGAGCATCCAGACGGCCTACATCAAGCCCTACAGCTGCTGCCGATGGCTTCACGCACCCATTGACGCCCTGGCAGAACTGCTCGCGGCCGAGGAGATCGATCCGGCTCAGATCACCGGCATCCACGTCGAGACGTTCGGCCGGACGCTCACCCTGAGCAACGAGATCGCGCCGACAAGCATCGAAGGCGCTCAGTATAGCCTTCCGTTCTGCATCGGCCTCGCAGCGGTCCGCGGTCCTGATGCACTGCTGGTGCTCTCCCACGGCGACCTGCACATTCCGCAGGCTCGTGACCTCGCTACGAGAGTCACATGGAGCATCGATCCCGAATTCGACGCTGCGTTCCCGGCCGCGACCCCGGGCAGGGTGACCGTTCAGACGGAGCGCGGTGCCTTCATGCGGACCGTGACCGCGCCTCGCGGCGAGCCCAGCAACCCGCTGTCGCGGGCTGCCGTCGAGGCGAAGTTCCGGGCGGTTGCACAAGAGCGGATCAGCGAAGACACCGCGTCACAAATCCTCCACGCTGCCGTGTCAGCTGGGAATGCGGACGACATCCTTCACCTGCTCGGAGCCGAACAGCCGACAGCGATCCGCGTGTGAGCCTCTGGCCGCACCGCTGACGCCCCAGTCGCCCGGCCCGGCGGACCGGGCGACTGGGGTAACCAGCAATACTGCCCGCGCCCTGTTGGAAGGCCACGCCCCACGTGTGGTCGCCGACGTGCACCCTACGCAACCGCGCCGCCGACAACCCGGCTCCCGGCCTGCAACGCGCCGCCGCCTACCTGTGTAGGTATACAAACTGTGAGAGGGCGGTCCGAAGATGTTTGAGTTGATCTAGACTTTGCGTCTGGTTGGAGATCTTTCGGCCGGTTCGCTATGAATAGTGACCGGCCGATGTGGTGGAAGGTGAATCCTGGTCGTGACCGTCGGGCGGCTGCGGCGTTAGGGCGTGTCTTGTGGATCTTCGAGGGCGGATCCGGTAGATAGATTGGCGTGTCGCGACGGCATGAACTGACCGATGACGAGTGGGCGCTGCTGGCGCCGTTGCTGCCAGCGGACCCGTCGCGTGGGGGCCGGTGGCGGGATCACCGGACGACCATCTCCGGGATCTTGTACCGCGAACGTACTGGGATTCCGTGGCGTGACCTGCCGGAGCGGTTCGGTCCGTGGAAGACGGTCTACCAGCGGAAACGCAGGTGGGCGATGGACGGCACCTGGACGCGGATCTGCGCGGCGTTGCGGATCGACTGCGACGCCGAGGAAGGCGACGAGTGGACGGTCGGGGTGGACACCTCCTCGATCCGGGCGCACCAGCACGCGGCGGGTGCGCGGCACGCCCCGGCGGCGGATCACCCGAAAAGGGGGAAGCCGCCAGGGACGAAAAGGGCGGAAGGGAAGCCCTCGGCCGGTCCCGTGGCGGGTTGACCACCAAGCTGCACCTGGCCGCTGACCGGCGTTGCCGTCCGATCGCCCGGCACACCACGTGCGGGCAGCGGGCCGACTGCACCGGCTTCGCGCAGGTCATGGCCGCTATCCGGATTTCCCGTCGGGTCGGCCGGCCGCGTACCCGCCCCGGGCATGTCCTGGCTGACAAGGCGTACAGCTCGAAGGCCATCCGTGCTCACCTACGCCGCCGCGGCATCAAGGCCACGATCCCGATCAAGGCTGACCAGGCGGCCAACCGCCGCAAGAAGGGATCTCGCGGCGGCCGGCCACCGAACTTCGACCGGGAGCGCTACAAGCAGCGCAACACCGCTGAGCGGGCGTTCAACAAGCTCAAGCAGTTCCGGGCGGTCGCGACCAGGTACGACAAGCGCGACTACATGTACCGGGCCACCGTCGACATCGCCACGATGAAGATCTGGCTACGCGACCTCACCCAAGATCGACGAGACACGGCCTAGGTCGGTCATGGGTGATCGAAAGCCGTACCCCAGTGACCTCACCGACGAGCAGTGGGCGTTGATCGGGCCGTTCCTGGAGGCGTGGAAGGTCAAGCGTGTCTCGGTGTCGGTCTCGGGTCGTCAGGGTGACTATGACCTGCGGGAGATCGTGAACGCGATCTTTTACCAGAACCGGACCGGCTGTCAGTGGGCGTACCTGCCGCACGACCTACCCCCGGAAGTCGGCCACCTACTACTACTTCGCCCTGTGGCGTGACGACGGCACCGACCAGGTGATCCACGACCTCCTGCGCTGCCAGGCGCGGGAGAAGGCCGGCCGCCGGGAGGATCCGACCGCGGTCGTGCTGGACACCCAGTCGATCCGGGCCGCGAACCAAAACCTTCTGGAACAGCACGGCGGACGCACCATCGACGGCGTCGGAGTCCGCGTCGCGCAACGCCTTTTAGCCCTGACCGCCGCCATCTGGCACAACCGAGCCACCGGCCAACCGATCACGCGTTCTCTGACCGCCTACGACCACTACTCCGTTAGCAACTACTCGTCTCCTCTAGGCTCCGGGCATGCCGGACACGCAGTACGAAGACCTGCTCCGCCACGTGCTTGACACGGGCGCCCGCAAGGAGGACCGCACCGGCACGGGCACGCGGTCGCTCTTCGGTCACCAGCTGCGCTACCGGCTGTCCGACGGCTTCCCGCTGATCACGACGAAGAGGGTCCACTTCCGCTCGATCGCGTATGAGCTTCTGTGGTTCCTGCGCGGCGACGCGAACGTCACGTGGCTACGGGAAAACGGCGTCACGATCTGGGACGAGTGGGCGGCGCCGGACGGTGATCTCGGCCCGGTCTACGGCGTGCAGTGGCGGTCGTGGCCGACCCCGGACGGCGGGCACGTCGACCAGATCAGCGAGGTGCTGCGCACGCTGCGCGAGAACCCCGACTCTCGGCGGATCATCGTGTCCGCGTGGAACGTCGCCGACATCCCGCGGATGGCGCTGCCGCCGTGCCACGCGTTCTTCCAGTTCTACGTCGCCGACGGCAAGCTATCCTGCCAGCTGTACCAGCGCAGCGCGGACCTGTTCCTCGGCGTGCCGTTCAACATCGCGAGCTACGCGCTGCTAACGCACATGATCGCCAAGCAGGTGGGCCTCGGCGTCGGTGACTTCGTCTGGACCGGAGGCGACTGTCACATCTACGACAATCACGAAGACCAGGTCCGCACGCAGCTCGCGCGCGAGGCGCGGAGGTTCCCCACGCTGAGCCTGAAGCCGGCGGACAGCCTGTTCGAGTACACCTACGAGCACGTCGCGCTCGACGGCTACGACCCGCACCCCGGCATCAAGGCACCGGTGGCGGTGTGATCGGGCTCGTCTGGGCGCAGTCGGCGAACGGCGTCATCGGCCGCGACGGAACGCTGCCGTGGCACCTGCCGGAGGACTTAAAGCACTTCCGCTCCCTGACCACGAGCGCGACCGTGCTCATGGGCCGCCGCACCTGGGAGTCGCTGCCGCCGCGGTTCCGGCCGCTGCCGGACAGGCGCAATCTTGTGCTGTCGCGCACGCCGCAGGAGGGCGTGGAGACGTTCCCCAACCTGCCGCAAGCGCTCGCCGCGGTGTCCGGGGATGTGTGGGTGATCGGCGGCGCGGCGGTGTATCGGGCGGCGCTGCCTCTCGCGGACCGGCTCGTGATCACCGAGATCCGGGAGTTCTTCGAAGGTGACACGCACGCGCCGGACATGGGGCGTGCGCCAGACTCCGTTGGGGCGTGGCAGGAGTCGTCGACCGGGCTGCACTACCGTTTCCTGACCTGGGACTGAGGTCAGCGACGGCAGCGGTTGTAGCCGGTCTGGCCGGGCAGGTACCGAAACGCCCCAGGCATCCGGACGGGCAGGAACCGCAGCCAGCGGGCTCGGCGTGCTGACGCGGTGAGGGCTTGTGGCCGGTATCGGGCCGGCGGTGACGGCGTGGCAGTACGTGTCCGAGCGGAAGGCCGGGTTTGGTTGGCGGATGCGGGACTGTACATAGCTCCTCTGTCAAGCCTCGGCCACGCAGTCGGTGCGTAAGGCCTGGTAGACGACGTCGGATAGGCGTCGCTTCAGCGAGCCACCCCCGGCGTGTTCAAGACCAAGGTCGTCACCCGCGGCGTCGGGGCCTGTCCGATTTTCGGCTCTGGCACAGAAACGGTGGTGGGCACCGTCCTGAGTCGCCGGTGTTGTAGGTGATCATGACTTCGGTGTGACGTGATCAAGTCGGTATTCC